>NZ_JAUBVJ010000086.1:0-34927 GCF_036702785.1 Microcoleus sp. AR_TQ3_B6
TAGCATCTATAACTGGATGGGATTACATTTTGTCAGCCCTAGCTACTGTTGCATGATTTTTGAAAATTGGTATAAGTTTTGAGTTTGTTTACCAGTCGCGGCCATGTCTGTAAAATAAGTGACACTCAAACGAGCTACCACAAACGAGTGTCACTAGAAAAAGTTACTGGTAAAGCGTTTCCGTTAGCAGTTACACCTAAGAAATAAATGCAAACAAGGGGTCAGGTAATGCTAGACCCAGAAACAATGCAACTCGAATTCGCGATCGCAAATTCGAGGGTGAAAGAAATTACGAATACCAAAGCCTGAAACCCGCATTGTATCCTCGGCTCTCTCAAACTGTCCCGACTATTGATTTAGGTGTATGTAGACTAACCTACTTTAGGAGTTTCCCATGAAATTTAGTTTTCTGTCCCTGACGATCGGCTGTTCGACTCTAGTTGCTCTGGGGCTATCGCAATCCCCCTCAATCGCTGCAACTGTAACCGTGCACTTTCCTCGGATGCCGAAGAGCGGCCAAAACTTCCAGCACACCCACACTGTCAGACGTTCTACCAGCAATCCTCTGCCGGATGTGGGTGCTCTCCAGAACTTATTTCAGGGACCAACCCGTACCGAAATTGCTAATGCACCGGGTCTAGAGAAGGCGCTACCGCTGCTCCCGAGCAATGCCTGCAACGGTCAACCTCTACCTCCTGGAGCCATCAATGCAGGTCGCTTTCTCATCAAACGCCAAATCAGAGGCAGTAACATTGCCTACAAAATTCGCATCTGCGAACCTTATCTTAGCGGTGGAGTTGGAACTACTGCGATTCTGCAAACCGCTATTGAAAAGACTCTTTGGGCAAATCTCAAGTACGTCTCCCGCGTGAAAAACATTACCAAAATCGATATCGCTCAACCTAATAATCAGTGCTTTGGTGGTAATGGAGGTACCTGCTGGCCGTAACATCTGCGCTCAAACCAAATTCAATTATCTAAATTAAGGAACATACTATGAAACCGATCGTTTCTATTTTAGGCACGATCGCTGCGATCGCCCTTTTCCCCCACATTGCCCAAGCCAGCGCCTACAAAGCCAGCAATCGCAGCACCTTTATTCACATTAGTGAACTTCCTGGCCGCAGTGGCTCTGCTATTGGCAGTGGCTACTACTTTACATCCATAGGTGGCAGGGAGTGGTTCGGGGGCTTCCAGGCGACTAGCGTCACCAGCAGTGGTGGCATCAGAACCTATACTGGAACATTCAGCGACGAGCGTTTCGGGCCCGGTGCAACGCAACAATGTAAGGGCAAACTGAAACTACAACGTCCGGTTTCTAACTCCGGCCCTGCGCCCCTGACAGCCACTTGGACTATTACTGGTGGGGTCAACTGTCCCTCTTCCGCGGGTTCAATCTTAAAGCTCAATCTGACCGAAGCCGTCCCAGTCGCCAATAGCAGCGGCAATTTCCTGGCCAGCAATGCCAATACTATTCAGTCTGAAACCGCAGGCGACGCCACTTGGCCTCTTTGGGTTGTAACCGACCCAACGAGGCTCAATTGTCGCGCCACTGCCCCTAGTGGCACTGTCGTTACGACCTTCCCCAACGGCAGCACCGTTGATGTCGGTTATCTGGGCCTCAACAGCTTCATCACCGCTGGGGGCGCTTCCTGGCTGCGGGTGCCCAGCAAAAACTGCTTCATCCGCGCCAACAGCCAATACATAAAGCCCAAACTGATGCCCTTCTAACGAGCATCTAGCCGCTTATTTTAATCTCTAATTTTTGCTTGGCTAGAGAGGATGTAGGGGCAAACAAGGGCGATCGATCGCCCTTGTTTGCCCCAATTTTTTCGCTTATTCTACAATTTGATAAACAGGCCGACATCCAGACAATAAGCCGTGTAAATTGACGACATTTCCGATGACCGCGAGCTCCGGTGCTGCAAATCCGGCCGCCTCAACTTGCTCTACAATTGTACCCAAAGTCCCGATCGATTCTTCTTCGGCCGCGTTCCAGGGCGGACTAATCCTATGGGCGTTTCTGCACTCAATTGGGCTTACCAAAAAATTGGGTACAAAGCCCCGTCCTTATAGGACGGCTTTAATAGATTTCAGTTTTTGTTTAAGTTATCTAGTCTCATTAATATTTATTTTAAATTTTTCTGGCGTTTTATTTAAGACAGGATACAATCATACTTGTGCCACAGGTAGAATAACCGCCGATACACATGAGACACCACGCTCAAACGACTGGTCCCAAAACAATAATGGCTAGTGGGTGACGAAAACCACGAATAAACATAGTTGGGCCCCCTAACGTAAGCCAAAATCAGAGACTAAACTTTTTTGATCGAAAACGTACTGTGGGGCACACAGAAACAAGAGAAGCAATTCTCGAAAGCTTGGGGAGACAACCCCTCTGGAGTTATCTAAGTTAGGCTCGGTACTTGGTTTTTTTGAACGGGTATTGGGTTTAAGTATTGCCGCAAGGATAGATAGTTTTAAGGTCTGTCGCAGAACCAAGAATCCCCGCGCTTTCAAAGCCGGGGAGTGTCAAGAAGTTCCGATCGTTCCGCTTCCGGAGATTTATTCCCTGTTTCCAGTTTGGAACATTACCGATCGCTTGCGAGGGCGCTTCAAATCTGTGCCATACCGCCATCGACAAACAGCTCGATGCCGTTGACAAAGCTGCTGTCGTCACAAGCGAGAAAGACAACGGCTTTGGCAATCTCATCGGGCGTCCCTACTCTTCCCAGGGGGATATTTTTGGCTTGGCTATCCACGAATTCCTGTACCTGCTCATCACTCAGTCCCAGGAGATTGTAAGCAGGAGTAGGAACAACGCCAGGACTAATGGCGTTAACCCGAATTTTGCGCTCTTTGAGATCTAGAATCCAATTACGGGCAAACGATCGCACGGCGGCTTTGGTAGCGCTGTAAACACTAAAAGCTGGGTTGCCTACCGTAGTATTCTGAGAGGCGTTCAGGATGATGGAAGCGCCCTCAGGTAACAGAGGCAGTGCCTTCTGCACGGTGAACAGCAGACCTTTGACGTTAGTGTTGAACGTTTTGTCAAAGTGTTCTTCGGTGATTGCTCCCAGTGGGGCGAATTCTCCACCGCCAGCATTGGCAAACACGACATCGAGGTGTCCTTGCTCTTGCTCGATAGTGGCGAACAGCCGATCGAGGTCTGCCAGATTAGAGACATCGCTCTGAACACCCGTGACATTTTCACCAATCTCTTTTACTGCAGCATCCAGTTCAGTTTGACGGCGACCCGTGATGAAGACATAGGCACCTTCGGCGACAAAACGCTTAGCAGTCGCAAGACCGATGCCGCTAGTGCCGCCAGTGACAAGAGCGACTTTTCCTTCTAGTTTTTTCATTTTGGATGATGAGTCCTGTGGTTGTTGAGTTTGAAAGAGCCGTCGGAAACTGCTCCTGGAAAATTGGATTTTCTCCGGTAGCAACTAGATGGATTGTAGAAGATTCAAATGCTTGGATAGAAAGCTGTAGGAGTTTGGTCAAAAACGAATTCGAGAACTACCGGCCATGCCCAGAGCAAAACTTAATGTGTGTTTCACCCGACTGATGTTCGCTCGTGTTAGAGCATGAATAGATCCCAAATAAGTGCTACAGAACCCATGAGAGATTTTTTTAGCGAACTCGGTTGAGCAGCCGATCGTCCCCAAAACCTCTTTTTGGGAGTGTTCAGTTTAAACCCACTCGATCGCTGCATGGCGATCGCCGTCTGGCATTAATCTTATCAAACAAGCTATAGAGGTAAGACAAGAACCAACAAGAGCGTTGTTCGCTTGCCGTGCGGTGAAGGGGACAAAGCTCAAAGACGACTGGGAGGCAGGCGCAAATTGCCTTTGGCACCAAAGGCAAGCAGCATATTCCTGGTTAGCAGACCGTACTTCTTGCAGAACTTGACTCATGCTTGAATTTTCCTAAACAGTTTGATTGAAGGTGGCTGGCGTAAAAGTGCGGTGACACACAAGTGTGCTTACACAGTCGATCGTTGCTCCGCGAATCTCAAGTAGCCCGAACTACTAACTCTTGAGTGGTTGCAAAGCATTCCGGAAAACGTAGTCACCGACTTGTTTACCCAACACATCTCCCTGGGTATCAGCAGTACGGGTATGAAGACCTGCCCAAATCCGGGATTCTCCAAGCTCTTTAGAAATCTGCGAAAAGCTCGTATAGCTGCGGGTTACACCTGCGTTTGCCGGAAAGATGAGACTCACTTTCACGGAGTCACTGCCAAAGAAGCGTTGCAAAACCCTCTCTGCCGCACCTGCCGTTACACAATGCCCAGAAATATAATCAGGGTGAGCCGGAGTGACGATCAGTGATTCCCAGTTGGGATCGGGAGTAATGATAGGATTGCCAAGTTCTGCAGCATTGGGAATAGCAACTACAGGTCGCCAAAGTTTGTATTTGTACTTAACCTCGTATCCGGCAATGTAGGCATCTGCGCCTGCGAAGTTGAGCAGTGCAAACAGCCGTGCATTTTCAATCAAATTATTGCCTTTTTCTGTTGCGGCTGCTCTGGCTGGCGTATTCCAGAGTGGCACAGGGGAAATTGCAGAAAAAATTGCCGTTGCCGTTTGTTCAGCAGTTCGGGCGGTGCTGTATCGCCCCCCCAGGAGTTTCACTTCATTTAACTCTTTGGCATAGGCATCGCTGTTGAGAGGTAATGGCGCAGGAATCTTAAACTGGTCAGCACGCTTAATCACAAATGGGGTGACTTCGCTCCAATTGGGCAACAGCGCTGGGGCAAACAGAGGCGGAGTGGGCTGCCATATGCCAACAGCTTTCTGGGCTTTATACTCACCCGATCGAGCAGATCGATCGGTGCTGCGGATTGCTACCAGCTTTTCTGCAACTTCCTTACCCACATTGATGCCGCCAACTTTTGCCTCACCGTCAGGGATTTTTGCCAGTGAAGCGGTTAAAGCCGCATCAAGGGAGGCCTTCTGGGCTGGATAAAGGCGTGTCAAAACACCATGCCCAGCCGCCACGGCAGCCGCAGCTGCAGAAGCACCTGCAGGCGCTTTGATATTCACGGAATAGGGGGTGTAGCGGCGCTCGATCGCATTTACTGCATCAAAAATTGCTCCATGTGTAATCGCCAGAGTTCGAAACTGCTGCGGTGCAGGTGCGGAGGCTGCAAGCGTGGCAGTCTGTGCGATCGCATTCCAATCCAGCACCGCGTCGGTAGGATCGCTGGGTTTAGCTGGCTGCGCTTGAGCAGTTGGATGCTGAGCGACTTGAGCAGTCTGAGCCTGGGTTGGATCAGAAATTTGCAACAGGCCGATTGCCGTTACAACCGCTAGTAGAAAGGCCCAAGCGAATAATCCAAAACGCTTAACTCTAAAGCGCCCGATCTTGATAATGTAGTACACGTTATACTCCTAATCACCTATCGGAAAACAGTATATTAACTGTATGGGAGTTAATATAGTGATGTCAAGGTTGCTACAGCTAAGTTTTGAAGGTGGTAGGTAGTACGTATGGGGACAAGCACTCATCCCACTCGATAGGTATCCGTCATCACTGTGACAACTTCAAATTGCTGAATATAGGCTGGACTGACCATGGTGGATATGGGGGTGTTACGATTGCGCGCGCAATCATCAAGGCAAAATTTATGCCGTGTCTCGCCGATGCTTGTTTGCGATCGCCCATCAATCGACCAAACTTTACCCCGCCTTTTTGACAAGCGAATTTCAAAGGTGGTACCCGCCACGTGATTTATCCGTGGAATCAATCCCAAATCGATTTTCGAAAATCCTCAAGAAAGAGCATTTATCTCGCGCAAGTCAATCGAAAATCGAAAATCTAAAATCTAAAATCGATTGACCCCAGACACCCCCCCCAAAAAGTTCGGGGCCTGTTACCGCGGATTCGGAGGGAGGTGCAGATGGCAGTGGTGCAAGCCTACGACTGGCGATCGCTAATTAAGCATCGGGCGATCGCACTCCCAAATATTAAAGGGAAATGAATAAATATTAACTCCGGTAATTTTATCGACATACAGTATTATACTGCCAATAAAGTTACTCTCAATCTTTTCTTGTGGGCATCTATGTTGATTAAGCTCGCCTCAACTCAGATATTAGGCATTTTGAGCTACTGCCATCAAACAGTCCTTTCTCAGAGAACCCGCAGTCTTGCCCTACTATTTGCAACCGGACTCGGTTTGAGTTTGGTAGTAGCAGCTTGTTCTCCTACCGCTACTACCACACAGGACACGGCCACTGCGAACACTTACGCACCTACAAAAAGCCTTACAGTTAGCATCGGCTACCAAAAATCTGCTACCGTTCTCAACGCCCTCAAAACCAAAGGTGACTTAGAAAAAGCCTTAGCAGCCTCCAAATCTTCTGTAAAATTTCTAGAATTTCCTGCCGGGACTCCTCTATTAGAAGCAATGAACGCAGGCAGTATTGACTTTGGCTACACAGGAGAAGGACCGCCAGTTTTTGCTCAAGCTGCTGGAACCGCATTAGTTTATGTTGCTTACGAAACTGCAAATCCTAAGTCGGAAGGTATCCTAGTTCCCAAGGATTCACCTATAAAAACGGTTGCCGATCTTAAAGGCAAAAAAGTAGCTTTTGCCAAAGGTTCTAACACACACTACCTCCTAGTTAAAGCCTTAGAAGCGGCTGGACTTCAATATAGCGACATCAACCCAGCTTTCCTCAAACCAGCAGAAGCCCGCGCCGCTTTTGAAGGGGGAAATGTCGATGCTTGGGCAATTTGGGATCCGTACTTAGCCGCAGCAGAAAAATCCGCAGGCGCGAGACTTATAACAGATGCAACAGGAATCGCTGCCAATCGAGGTTACTATCTTGCCCGCAAGAGTTTTGTGGACGAACATCCTGAGATTTTGAAACTCATTTTAGATGAAGTCAAAAAGGTAGATCGATGGGCGGCCGACAATCCCGTAGAAGTTGCTAAATTTCTGGAGACGCAATTAGGGATAGAAGCCTCCGTGTTAGAAGTGTCTGAAAAGCGACGCAACTATGGCCTTTTTCCCCTCAGTGATGAAGAGATTGCCGGACAGCAGCAAATTGCTGATACCTTCCAAAAACTGCAACTTATTCCTAAGCCCGTCCAAATTAAAGAAATCGTTTTGAAAGATGGTAAGTAGGGTCATTAGTCAGGAGAAATTAACGTGAATACTCAATGGATAAAAACTGATGTGCTTGTAATTGGTGGCGGTACGGCTGGCACGATGGCTGGTATCAAAGCTAAACAGGCAAATCCTGACAGCGAAGTGCTGATTTTAGAAAAGGCAAATATTCGCAGAAGTGGCGCGATCGCCATGGGAATGGACGGCGTAAACACGGCCGTCATTCCCGGCCATTCTACACCAGAACAGTACGTTCGCGAAATTACCCTTGCTAATGACGGCATCCTCAACCAAAAAGCCGTTTATCAAACTGGAAAATTAGGCTATGAAGTCATCCAAGAGTTAGAAACTTGGGGAGTAAAATTTCAGAAAGATGCCCAAGGTAACTACGACTTAAAACAAGTTCATCGCGTCGGCAAATATGTTTTGCCAATGCCCGAAGGCAAAGACCTCAAACAAATTTTAACCAGACAGGTAAAACGCCACAAAGTTAAAGTTACCAATCGAGTGATGGCAACCCGCGTTTTAGTGCAAGCAGGACGCGCTACAGGAGCCGTTGGCTTTGACGTGCGAAATGGCGATTTTGTAGTAATTCAAGCGAAAGCTGTCATTCTTTCTACAGGTGCTTGCGGTCGTTTAGGACTACCCGATTCCGGCTACCTTTATGGCACCTATGAAAATCCGACTAATGCCGGAGATGGCTATTCAATGGCTTACCACGCTGGAGCAGAACTCACTAACATTGAGTGTTTTCAAGTCAACCCGCTAATTAAAGATTATAACGGCCCTGCTTGCGCTTATGTCGCCGGGCCCTTCGGTGCCCATACTGCTAATGCCGAAGGTCATCGCTTCATTAGTTGCGATTATTGGAGCGGTCAAATGATGCTGGAAATCTGGAATGAATTGCACTCTGGCAAAGGCCCAATTCAATTAAAAATGACTCATCTCGATGAAGATACTATCGCTGAAATAGAGTCTATTCTTTGGTCAAATGAGCGGCCGAGTCGAGGTCGGTTTCACGAGGGTAGAGGGGAAAATTATCGCGAGCACGGCGTTGAAATGCACATTTCTGAAATTGGGCTGTGCAGCGGCCACAGCGCCTCAGGTGTTTGGGTGAATGAAAAGGCAGAAACAACTGTGCCCGGACTCTACGCAGCGGGAGATATGGCAAGCGTTCCTCATAATTACATGATCGGGGCTTTTGTGTTCGGTAGAATAGCAGGAACTAATGCCATTGACTACATCCAAAGTTTAGATTATGTCGAGCCTGACGCTGATTTTCTGGAAGCAGAAAAAGCGCGGGTTTATGCACCTTTAAAGCTGCCCAATGGAATCCCTCACACGCAAGTAGAATATAAGTTACGGCGCTTAGTGAATGATTATTTACAACCACCAAAAGTAGGAAACAAAATGGAGATTGGGCTGAAAAATTTTGTCCGTTATCAAGAAACTCTACAGGAAATGGGCGCTCGCGATCCTCATGAGTTAATGCGCTGCATGGAGGTTCACTTTATTCGAGACTGTGCGGAGATGGCGGCGAGGGCTTCTTTGTATCGCTGTGAAACTCGTTGGGGGCTTTATCATTATCGGCTAGATTACCCTGAGAAAAATAATGAAGAGTGGTTTTGCCATGTTAATTTGAAAAAAGAGGAATCAGGAGAAATGAGATTGTTTAAGCGTCCAGTTGAACCTTATATTGTGGATGTTGATTTACATAAAGAGGATTATAATGTTGTAGCGCGCTGACTTATAGTAATATTAGGTTTTTTCTCCCAGTCATTGGGATAAATAACACTATGATTACTATGCATTAAAGTGGGAGGTGAGATATTGTCTATTTGATGGATTTGTAGAGCGATAAGATATTGTAGAGTGCGTCAGTTCTAAATAATTTGTGAGTGCTACCAAACTGTTGGTCTAACGCACCCGACCCCTATAATCAGTTGCTTAAATGCTATACAGCTTATTGTAGAGGTGAGTTCTCGTCAATATCTTTGATTTCTCATTCTCAGATCCATAAACCCACTCCCTCCCACTTGACAGTCGGATAACTCTATTCACCATTAACCATCGCACCTAACTATGGCTTTAATTACACAACGAGTTGATGTTCCAGTCACCGTAGATGAGTCTAAGTGTTTGGAAAAGTGCCAGGTATGCATTGATGTTTGTCCTTTGGATGTACTGGCCAAAAATCCCGAAACAGGGAAAGCTTACATGAAATACGATGAATGTTGGTTTTGTTTGCCTTGTGAAAAAGAATGTCCAACTAATGCCATAACGGTTAAAATCCCCTTCTTGTTGCGCTAAGTTTTTCTATTTCGTATAAAGTGTAAAAATTCATGATTGCTGAAAATGATAGTGAATTAAATCAATGGCTAGAAATGCTGCGATCGCCCGAACTAAGCGATCGCCTTGTTGCCGTGAAAAATTTACAATATTTGGGTGATGAAGAAGCTACAAATGCCCTACTCCTCGCCCTGTCTGATGAGAGTATTGCCGTTAAAAAAATTGCCATATCAGCCCTTTGGGAAATTGGCAATCCTGTGGCTATTCCTGCTTTTATTGAGTGTCTGGGTTCCGCCGATGCCGATATTCGCCAAGAAGCATTATCTGCATTAAATGAATTAGTTTCACCAACTGACTTACGGCAACTACTAGATGCACTCCACCGCGACAATGTTAATATCCAACTCAATATCTTAACCTTGTTGCGGAAGATTCACGATGCTCAATCTTTTCCCGATATTTTACCATTTTTTGCATCCGATGTTCCTGAATTGAGAGCAACAGCAGTAACCACTCTCAGCTATCTCAATCAGGTGGAAAAATGTCCCCAAGCTTTGGTCTTAATATCTGATACAGATTTAAATGTTCGCCGTGCTACGGCTTTAAGTTTAGGACATTTAACAGATCCAGAAGTCATCTCAATTTTGTGTCAAGCACTCAAAAGCGATACTGACTGGCAAGTGCGACGAAATGCAGCTAAATCTTTGGCAATTCATGCCGATGGTGCGGCAATTTTGGCACTGGAAACAGCGGTAAGCGACGAACACTGGCAAGTTCGCAAATTCGCGCTACAAGCGCTGCAAAAAATTCCCGATGAACGAGTCATGCCTGCTTTGATTAGAGCCTTAGCTGATGAATATTCAGATGTGCGGAAAGAAGCTGCGATCGCCCTCGGCAATCTCAGCAATCCTGCCGCGATGCCTGCGCTGCAACAATCTCTGGACGATCCCGATAAAGAGGTTACTATTTTCGCTCAAAAAGCGATTCAGAAAATTCAAACATTACTGCAAAATTCCCAAAATGGTTAATTCTTCCTCTTTACCACAAACCCCCTCACATCTACCCTCAGACAATCCCAATCCTGTGGAAAAATTACGACAGCAAGAAGTTGTCAACTATCTCAAACAAGTCATCGAACCCACACTCAAAAATGATATCATCAGTTTGGGAATGGTGCGAAATTTGCGAATTGTTGAAAATTACATTTATTTGCGCCTTTATATTGGATCGCATCAGCAAGACTTGCCAAAAATAATTGAGTCTGTTTTATCGCCTGTAAGCTGGTGCAAAAAAACTTATATTCAAACTTGCACCATAGCCAACGTGCGAACTACCTTGGCTATTTCTAGCGGCAAAGGTGGGGTGGGAAAATCTACAACGGCGGTGAATTTAGCAACAGCGTTAAAATTACAGGGAGCCAAGGTAGGCTTGCTAGATGCTGATGTTTACGGTCCCAATATTCCTCAAATGTTAGGCTTAGGACAAGCTGATGTAGAGACAATTAATACTGCTAAAGGTGAGAAATTTTTACCCCTGGAAGCACAGGGAATTAAACTGATGTCAGTGGGTTTATTAGCAGAGCCAGAACGTCCTTTAGCATGGCGAGGCCCTGTGCTCCACAAAATTATTACGCAGTTTATTCAAGATGTAGAATGGGGCGAATTAGATTATTTACTCATTGATTTACCCCCCGGTACCGGAGATGCTCAAATTACCATTGTGCAAGAAAGTCCTATTTGTGGAGTGATTCTCGTTACTACGCCGCAACAAATATCTATTTCCGATGTCCGTCGCAATATTTATATGTTTCGCCAAGTAGGGGTTCCAGTGCTTGGGATTATTGAAAATATGAGTTATTTAATCGGCTCACGCCATGAAGAACCGATACAAATTTTTGGTAGTGGTGGGGGTAAACAGTTAGCAGAAGAACTTCAAGCACCCCTCCTTGCCCAAATTCCTATAGATCCGCGCATCTGTGCGGGAGGCGATACAGGAAAACCCCTAACACTTGCAGATCCGAACTCGGCGGTATCTCAGGTTTTTATGCAGATAGCAGCAGCGCTAGATGCTACTTTTTCTCCGGCGCGTGCAACTGATACATTACCCCTGAATATTAATCATTTAAGTAACTAGATAAGTCAGACCAGCAAAAATTTACACAATGTGCTTGCATTTTTGAAGTTTGTTGTGGAATAATAGGAGCTTATTCGAGTAATCTCCGGTATATCGGTCGGTTTATCGTAGCTTGCTCTTCAATAATGGTTAGCTCAGCTTTTACATAGCTATTGCGTTTTTTGGTTTTCAATACTTGAAACATAGGAAGGAACAGTGTTAACCCGATTAAGAGAGAGTCCATTTTTAGCTAAATTGAGGCATTTGGGGAGCAAACTCAAACCTAGTTCAATCAAGACCTTTGCTTTGCTTTTTGCAGTTGGCTTCAGTTTGAGTTTGACCGTTTATGCTTGTACTCCTACTCAGCAAACAAATACAACTACTGGCTCGACTTCTGCAGCCACATCGGTGGCTAGTTCTAAATCGCAAGAGAGCAATGTAATTCGGATCGGCTATCAAAAATATGGCACTCTAAGCATCCTTAAATCACGGGGAAGTTTAGAAAAGCGTTTGGCCTCTCAAAGCACTTCCGTACAGTGGCTTCAATTTCCCGCTGGCCCTCAATTACTAGAAGCTTTGAACGCAGGCAGTATTGACTTTGGCCATACTGGGGAAGCGCCGCCTATTTTCGCACAAGCTGCTGGCGCACCATTGGTATATGTTGCTAACGAGCCTCCTAATCCCAAAGGCGAAGCAATATTAGTACCGAAAGATTCTTCCATTCAAGATGTGGGTGGCTTGAAAGGCAAAAAAGTTGTATTTAACAAAGGTTCAAATGTGCACTACCTAGTAGTAGAAGCATTAACAGCAGCCGGATTGAAATATAGCGACATTCAGCCTGTTTACTTACCGCCAGCAGAGGCGCGGGCAGCTTTTGAACAAGGCAGTGTTGATGCTTGGGCGATTTGGGACCCATTTTTTACAGTAGCAAAACGAGCTACAGGTGCTCGTATTCTTAAGGATGGAGAAGGGCTTGTAGCTAATCGGGAATTCTATCTAGCTGCCCAACCTTTTAACGAGCAATATCCTGACAGAATTAAGGCAGTTTTAGAGGAACTTCAAAAAGTCGATGAATGGGCTACATCTCAACCAACAGAGGTAGCAAAACTGTTGTCTCCTGCTCTTGGTATTGATGTTCCAACTTTAGAGGAAGTGGCACGGAGACGGCCTTACGGTGTGCAGCCCATTACAGATGAAGTAATCACTTACCAGCAAAAAATGGCTGATAGTTTCTTAGATTTAAAGCTGCTTCCCAAACCCATCAAAATTAGCCAAGTGGCTCAGGTAACTAAACAATAAATAGTGATGGAGACTAAGAGAAATGGAATTATTTTGGTTTATCCCAACTCACGGAGACGGACGCTATTTAGCTACAGGAATTGGAGGGCGTTCTTGCAACTTTTCCTACTTAAAGCAAATCGCTCAAGCCGTCGATCGTTTAGGATTTACGGGCGCTCTGCTTCCGACTGGGCGTTCTTGCGAAGACGCATGGGTAGTGGCTTCATCCCTAATGGCTGTTACAGAACAAATGCGTTTTTTAGTAGCAATTCGTCCTGGATTAATGTCTCCTGGGGTAGCAGCACGGATGGCGGCAACATTTGACAGGTTATCTAACGGACGCTTGCTGATTAATGTTGTTACGGGCGGCGATCCGGTTGAATTGGCGGGGGATGGAGTGCATCTGGGTCACGACGCACGTTATGAACTGACGGATGAATTCTTGACTGTTTGGAGAGCGATGCTTGAAGAGAGTAACTCGACTAACGGGCGAGAGCAACAAGTTAATTTTAGCGGTGAATACCTTCAAATAAAGGGCGGAAAACTTTTATTCCCCCCTGTACAAAATCCTCATCCTCCGTTATGGTTTGGCGGTTCTTCGCCAATAGCACAACAAATTGCCGCTAAACATATCGATGTTTATCTTACTTGGGGAGAACCGCCGCAACAAGTAGCCCAAAAGATTGAAGCTGTGAAAAAATTAGCAGCAAAACAGGGTAGAACTGTGCGTTTTGGAATTCGCCTTCATGTCATTGTACGCGAAACTGAAAGCGAAGCTTGGGAGGATGCCAATCGATTGATTCAATATGTCGATGAAGATGCGATCGCAGCCGCCAAAAAAGCTTATGCCAGGATGGATTCTGAAGGGCAGCGGCGGATGACTGAACTGCACGCAGGCAGCCGCGAAGCTCTGGAAATTAGCCCCAATTTGTGGGCGGGAATTGGGTTAGTCAGAGGGGGTGCCGGTACTGCTTTAGTGGGAGATCCCGATACGGTTGTGGCGCGAATGTTGGAATATTCCGAATTGGGAATTGAAACTTTCATTTTTTCCGGTTATCCCCACTTAGAAGAAGCATATCGAGTGGCTGAATTGCTATTCCCCCGCTTGCCGCTGAAAAACCAACCGACTGTACATCAACCGCAAATGTTTAGTCCTTTTGGCGAAATTGTTGCCAACGAAAAGTTTCTCCAACAAAAACAAGTTATTCCTACGAGCGCGTCATGAATAAAAAATGGCTCACAAACCCCTATTTTCAGCAGGTCATCCCCTGGATTGTACCAATGCTGCTGATTGTTAGCTGGCAATTATTGGTGCAGGTTGGTTGGCTTTCCACAAGAGTTTTACCAGCACCAACAGGTGTTTTAAGTGCAGGAATTAGATTGGCAATTAGCGGAGAACTGTTTCACCATATCGGAATTAGTGCTTGGCGCGCGCTGGTTGGTTTTATCATAGGCGGAGGGATTGGTTTGACTCTGGGTTTCCTCAACGGTCTTTTTCCAATCGCCGAAAAGCTGCTAGATACTTCTCTGCAAATGGTTCGTAATATTCCACACCTCGCCTTAATCCCTCTAGTAATTTTGTGGTTTGGCATTGGCGATCCAGCTCGATTATTTTTGGTAGCTTTGGGTGTATTTTTTCCCATGTATATCAATACATTTCACGGCATCCGCAGCGTAGATGCCGGATTGATTGAAATGGGAAAAGTTTATGGCTTGAATGCCAGGTCTCTTTTGTGGAAAATTATTTTGCCTGGGGCCTTGCCTTCAATTTTGGTAGGCCTGCGATATTCCTTGGGGATTATGTGGCTGACGCTGATTGTCGCAGAAACAATTGCGGCGGACTCTGGTATTGGTTACATGGCAATGAATGCTCGCGAGTTCTTGCAAACTGATGTAGTTGTGGTGAGCATTATCATGTATGCTTTGTTGGGTAAGTTGGCAGATGCGATCGCCAGGAAGTTAGAAGAGAAATGGCTTGCTTGGCATCCCAATTATCAGCCAGCTTAGGTTGAAAAAAGAAGCCCTAAGAAAGAAAGATGAGAGTGTCCCATTTTTTTTTCTTAGTCCGTCTAGAAATTACAGCTACAAACCCCTGTACAGCTATGACGCATTTGATTGAATACGAAGACGCAAGTGATGAAGTACGGGCAGTGTATGACGACATTCGCGCGACACGCAAAACCGAGTACATCAACAACTTTTGGAAAGCGATCGCCAACCATCCGCCTACCCTGCAACGTACCTGGCAGAATGTGAAGGAGGTGATGACGGGTCCGGGAGAACTCGATCCCCTCACCCGCGAGTTAATCTACATTGCTGTCAGCGTTACAAATGGTTGCCCGTACTGCATTTCATCTCATACAGCCGGAGCGCGAGCCAAGGGAATGGATGATGCCATATTTGGGGAACTGATGGCGATCGTGGCAACAGCAAACGCTACCAATCGACTGGCAAATGGCTATCAAATTCCGGTGGATGAACAATTTAAATTATAAAAGGCGTTCAATCTTAACGACTTATACACCTTCTGTATGGCAACTGAATTAACAGTAGATGTTTCTCAGATTCCCGTTATCGATATTAGTTCGCTGGTATCGGATAATCGCCTAGATACAGTTGCCAACCAAATCCGACAAGCTTGCCGCGACACAGGTTTTTTTTACATTGTCGAGCATGGTGTAGACCAAGGCTTGCAAAACCGTTTGGAGCAACTGAGCCGTCAGTTTTTTGCTCAAGATTTAGAAACCAAAATGCAAATTCGGATGGCGCTGGGAGGTCGGGCATGGCGCGGCTACTTTCCGGTTGGAGGTGAACTGACGAATGGTAAACCAGATTTGAAAGAAGGAATTTATTTCGGATCGGAATTGAATCAAACCCATCCGGCTGTTCAAGCGGGCGTTCCCATGCACGGAGCAAACCTGTTCCCAGATCTTCCTCTTTTTCGCGAAATAATACTAGAATATCTGGCGGTGATGACTCAACTGGGTCACGCAGTAATGGCTGGAATTGCCCTGAGTTTGAACTTAGAAGCATCTTATTTTCGCGATCGCTATACGACAGATCCCCTGATTTTATTTCGCATCTTCAACTATCCACCACAAAGCAATCCGCAAGGGCAATCCTGGGGAGTGGGAGAGCATACCGATTACGGTTTGCTCACGATTCTCAAGCAGGATGATTTAGGTGGGTTGGAAGTGAAGACTCGATCGGGCTGGATTGATGCTCCGCCGATCGCCAACTCATTTGTTTGTAACATTGGCGATATGCTCGATCGCCTTACAGGTGGACTTTATCGGTCTACTCCCCATCGAGTCAAGAATGTGTCAGGACGATCTCGCCTCTCATTTCCATTCTTCTTCGATCCCAATTTCAATGCTGAACTCCACCCGATCGAAATCAAGGGAGCGATCGTCGATGATAACAAAAACGAACGTTGGGACAAAGCCAGCGTTCACGAGTTTCGCGGCACTTACGGCGATTATGTTCTGAACAAAGTTGCAAAAGTTTTTCCCCAATTGCGCCAGGAAGTTTTTTGAGATACTCCCCGCACTGGCGGCGACTACAACACCGTCGCAGCCAGTGCCCGTGCCTGCTCGCGCAGTTCTGGGACAGCAATCGTTTCCCATAAATCACCTCTGCGCGGGGTACCCAAAGTATAGAGCAGACTTGAAGGGTTGCCCCGAGCATCTAATACGGCACCATCAGCAGCAGTATCCAATCCCAAACCGATGTCGTTGGGGCGGATCAACCCTTGGGCGCGCAAATTGGCGATCGGCGATTGGGGCAATTGGCGATAATCTATTTGTACCCCTGTGCAATTCACCGCGCGGCTGACCTGCAAGACCCGATTTGTTTGCGTTTGGCGATCGCGAACCGTAACAGCCACCCCATCAGGTGCCGCTTGATAGTCCTGAATGCGCCCTGCGGTAACTGTCAGTTGCCCTGATTCCAGCATTGCCCGGACAACATCCCCCATTTCAGGGGCAATCCGATGCCGGTGCACATCCCAATAGGGGGTGGCATGGCGCAAAAACCGTCGCTGTTCGACGCGGCCGAGTTGTTGCCAGAGTTGCTGGGTGATGGGACGCAGGGAATCGATCGCCGATCGCCAGTCGCAGCCCTGCTCTGCAGCCGTCTGCACCTCGCTCCGAATGCACCGCAGCAAGCCCCGAATCGTTTTGGGCGCGGTGTCTGGGGTCAAAAAGGCGGGGTAGGGTTTGGTCGATCGATGGGTCAGCGGCAACAAGCCCCGGCGAGACACGGCGTAAATTTTGCCTTGATGGTGGCGCGAGTGGAGCGACACCGCCATATCCATCATTGTCAGTCCAGTGCCAATCAGCAACACCGGCGCATCAAGCTCAAGCCCTGCCAAGGCCGAAGCTGACCAGGCATGGCGGAGGTAGGGGGTGTCATCGTCCTTAGTTTGCGATGCAGTGGGAACTGCTGGCGCGTTTCCCACTGCCAGCACAATTTTGTCTGCTACGAAAGCACGGCCGCTCCGCAGGGAGACGATCGCACCTGAGGCTTGTGGCTCCACTGTTACCACTTCATCAATGACGCGCTCCAGGCGGACGTTACTTGATGCTGCGGCTTCAGCTTCCTCCAGAATCGACTGAATGTAAAGCCCGTAGATATGACGGGGAATGAAACTGCTGGCGTTGAGGTCATCGGGCACGAATGCCGCCAATTCGCTGCGGTTATTGTGCAGCCAGCGCAGCAGATGACCGGCATCGTCGGAAAAGGCACTCATCTTGCCTGCAGATACATTCAGCAAATGGCTGGTGTCATCGGTGCTGTATGCAACTCCTAGGCCAATCTCGTGACTGCGATCGATCAGCTCGATCAGCAGGGGTCGGTTGGCTGTTTTCAACAGGTGAGTCGCTACGAGACAACCACTAAAGCCAGCACCGACGATCGCGATCGTTGTTATAGGAGCGGAAGTCAGCATTTTATGAACCCTATCAGCATCAAATAGAATAGGAATGTATTTATTTTTAAGACATCGGATCTATGAAAATATATCGCTGCCTCTGTCTCCAACACTTACCCACAAGCGGGAATTTTTAATTACCTGGTTTCCAAACTACTTCTTCAACTTTGAGCTGCTTGGGAATTAAGCCAAGTTCAAAAAAAGTATCGGCAATTTCCTGTTGCTCGGCAACCATATCAGCTTGGATCGGTTCAAATCCATAACTCCGCCGTCGAGTGACTACATCTAAGATAGAAACATCAACGTTCAAAATGGGAGCGAGAATCTTGGTTACTTCTTCAGGATTGGCATCAGCCCAAGTCGCTACTGCTTGAGTTTCTTCTCTAATTGCCTCAATGATTTTGAAATTAGGGTAAACAAATGACTTATTAGCTAAGTAAAAATCTCGGTTAGCTGCTAGTCCTTTACTATCTTTAACAACACGAACATCTTTTTGCGCTTGAGCTGCTGCATAAAACGGGTCCCAAATTACCCAAGCATCTACGTTACCTTGTTGAAAGGCGGCTCTGGCATCGGCTGGTGTCAGGTTTGCCGGCTCAATATCAGTCCATTTTATCCCGGCGGATTTCAGTGCTTTTGCTAATAGGTAATTGGCACTTGAACCTTTGGTAAAAGCTATTTTCTTACCTCGCAAATCTGCCAGGGTTTGAATTGCCGAATTAGCAGGGACTAAAATACCTGAACTGCGGTCTTTGGGGGCGCTACCGCCAATGTACAGCAGAGGTGCGCTAGCAGCTTGGGCAAAGACTGGAGGAGCGTCCCCGGTGCGCCCGATGTCGATGCTGCCGACGTTTAGTGCTTCCAGCATCGGGGGGCCTGACTGAAATTCTTTCCACTCAACGGATACACCTAGAGGCTGCAAGCGTTTCTCTAAACCGCCTCTAGCTTTGACTAGGGTGAAGGGGTCGAATTTCTGATGACCGATGCGGACTACCTTAGCTGGAGTTGCTGTGGGGGAAGCGGCGGGGCTTGCAGAGGTGGTAGGGGGAGTATTGTTACAGGCGGCGATCGCCCAATTCAAGCCGATTCCTAATAGAAATAGGGCTGCTAGGGAAAAGTGCGATCGCCATAATTGAGCGAGGAATGAAATCAGTCTTTTGAGCATAAACAATAATATTGTTTGTTGCTAACTTGCCGATCGGACACTTCCAACTAATTCGGGTTTGCCAGTTTCCAGGGCACCCACAAACTCTTGCAACTGCGATCGCAGTATTTGTTCTGTTTCCTCTTCAAGTTGTACGCTTGTTTCGTCATAACTTTGGATCTGCGTGTCTAAAACATAGACACCAGCCAAGATATGACTAGCGCCCAGCTCGGATAACACTGGTTTGAGGGCGTAGTTAATTGCTAATAAGTGACCCAGGGTACCTCCGGTGGCGATGGGGAGAATAACTTTACCAGCTAAACTCTTCTGCGGTAGCAAATCTAAGTAAGCTTTGAGTACGCCTGTGTAGGCTGCTTTGTAAACAGGTGTGGCGATGATTATGCCCTTGGCTTCTACTACTAAATCATTGACTGCTTTTAAGTCTGGGTTCGCGAATTGCCCGTAAATTAATACCTCTGGCGGTAGATCGCGGACGTTGATAGATGCCGTACTCAGTCCCTCTTTCTCGACAGCGCGGCGGGCGTATTCCAGCACCGCAAAAGACCGGGATGGATGAGACGGGCTACCTGCGATCGCAACAACATTAGGCATTTAATAGTCCTCCTATTTTTGACTCATTTAAAAATGAACGATTTACGAAATCGCTTACAAATACTGTAACTACGTAGATTTACCGTATTTTATAGATAGTAAGCTAGCACGGTCAATTTTAAAAAGCAAGTAAGTTGAGATGTAAAGTTTGATAACTCTTATACAAATTTTGTGCGATCGCGAATCTCGGCCCAAAGCAACTGTCCGGTTATTTCCCCCCAATACAGCAGACTCTCACCGGACTCAAAAACAGAAACCGGTTCGCCACCGGATGCGGGTTCACCCAGAAGTAAGAGAAGGAAAGTTACCCCTGAGAGTCCCTAGAACAAGCAGAACCTTTACAGGAACAGGGTTTGCTTGTTCTTAACAATTATTTATCAAAGTTCCCGAATTTGGGGAAAAAATTCTCTTGCTTTTTGTAGATACCTATGCAATACTTTTGTTTAATAATCATAAAATACTCTAAATCGACTGACTTACAGTAGATTAAAGTTAGAGAGGCTAATCTGCTCTTCACCCGAATCGGTGAGCAGCAGGCTAATTAACACTTGCTTAACAGCAACTTTTGAAAGCGAGATCGAGTTAACACTTAACTTTTAACTGTTAATTGCGATCGGCCTGTGCAATGAAGTGTGAGATATATGGAGGTTTTTTAGAATGGAATCAGCACTCTCAGGAATACGCTTAGAATTAGTAAAACTCCAGAAGTCATTTGGAAATCTTGAAATTTTGCGGGATATCAACCTCGAAATAAATCCCGGAGAATTTGTAGCAATTGTGGGTCGCAGTGGATGTGGTAAAAGTACCTTGCTGCGCTTAATCGCCGGACTAGAAATTCCCAGTCAAGGCACGGTATTTCTAGACGGAAAGCCGTCTAAACAACTTAACTCCAAAGTGAGAATGATGTTTCAGGATGCACGGCTACTACCTTGGCAAAAAGTGCTGGCAAACGTGCAATTAGGGCTAGTAAATGCCAAAGAAAGCACTCGCTATAAAGCGATGCAAGTCCTTCACGCTGTAGGGCTTGGCGATCGCGCCAGCGATTGGCCCGCTGTACTCTCCGGCGGTCAAAAGCAAAGAGTTTCTTTAGCAAGAGCCCTCGCCTGCGAACCCCACTTGCTGCTGCTTGATGAACCCCTCGGCGCGTTAGACGCTTTGACCCGTATAGAGATGCAGCAATTGTTAGAAAATTTGTGGCAAGAAAAAGGATTTACCGCGCTACTGATCACTCACGACGTAGAAGAAGCAGTGGTGCTAGCTGACCGAGTTATTTTAATAGAAAATGGTCAAATAGCAATGAACTGTTATATCGATCTCCCACGACCGAGGCAGAGAGGAAATGCTGTATTTGCTGCGAAAGTAGAGACCATTTTGCACCGCGTTATGGAGCGAGAAGAAAATAGTAAGGATGCCGAAAGGTTTGCAATAACTGCGTTTCGGTAAACGGTGCTGGGCATAAATTATCTCAATAGCAAGTTGTCTGGCTCTGTCGGACTTATTATGCTAACTTCTCAGGAGAATGCCCACTAATTAACGCTCGGATGTCACAATTTTTAAAGTTTATCAAGCTGAATTTACAGCGTTTAAATAATCTTAAGCCAAATTAATTATTCTCCTTCTTAATTTTCTAATATTTCCCTAATTAAAATGTAGAATTAAAATTTAGTTTAGTTAATCTCTACAAAAATGCCAGCAAAAAACCATCTCAATTCCAAACAAATAGAGAAACTACAAAAAGCCTTAAAAAATGAAGTAAAGGGCAATATCAGAGAAATAATTATGATTTTATTATTGCTCTCTGAGGGAAAAACACCAGGCAAATTTTTCTAATAAACCGGGTTTATAGCCCCCAATGCGTCAGTCTTGAGTCTGAGAAACAGGCCGAGAACCCGACAATATCGAGTGCAAATTGACCACGTTTCCGATGACTGCGATCGCAGGTGCTGCAAATCCGGCCGCCTCAACTTGCTCTACAATTGTACCCAAAGTCCCGATCAATTCTTCTTGTTCGGGCCGCGTTCCCCAGCGAACTAAGGCTATGGGCGTTTCTGCACTCAATTGGGCTGCTGTTAACTCGCCGATAATGTAAGGCAAATTGTGGATTCCCATGTATACTACAATGGTTTCGGAGCCCCGGGCGATCGCCTGCCAATTTACCTGAGCCCGATATTTTCCCGCTGCTTCGTGGCCGGTGACAAAGGTGACTGAGGAACTGTACGATCGGTGTGTTAAAGGAATTCCCGCATAAGCAGGGGCCGCAATCCCAGAAGTTACACCGGGGACGACTTCTACGGACACTCCAGCTTTTACCAACTCTTCCATTTCTTCGCCGCCGCGGCCGAATATAAATGGATCGCCGCCTTTGAGACGAACTACGATCGCATTATCTCCAGCTTTTTCTATCATTAGCTGAGTTGTTTCATCTTGCATTAACGAGTGGCGGCCTTTGCGTTTTCCGGCATCTATTCGTTCGGCTTGGGGGTTGATTGCTGCCAAAATTTGAGGGCTGACTAAAGCGTCGTAAATCACCACATCCGCACACTCTAACAGAGCTTTCCCCTTCAAGGTCATCAAACCCGGATCTCCGGGTCCGGCACCGACTAAATACACTTTACCTAAAGACATTTTTCTTGCTTCCTTTACCTCTTCTGTGCCTCTGCGGTTCATTTTTGAATTAAATTCCCAATTAAGTCTGCTAATTCTACACTTGCGCCTAGAGGATTTGCGAGATGAAGTTCCGCCGCAGGAAATTGCTGCTTTAGCTGTGCGACATTTTTGGCGATCGCATCTGTAATTCCTCCATTAAATAAGAAGTATGGCACAATCCCTATTTGCTGCTGTCCACCACGAACCAAACTGTGAATTTGCTCTTCCAAGCTCGGCTTTACCGACCAATAAGCTGTCAGCGCACCGAGTTGGCTGGCAATTTCCTCAAAAGTCGAGTTACCTCCGGGGATCCGGCTGCCGTGAGATAATAAAATCCATTTTGGCAATAGCAGATTGGGGAGAAAAACCACCTCTTGCATCTGACTTTTTACCAATTTTGTTAAGCCTGCTTTCTGGGAACCTAAATGCGGGCGCAATTCAATTTTTAGCTTGTCACCAAAAGTTTGTTGTGCAATTTCCACCTCTGCCGGTATGTCTTGGGCGACGTGAACTCCTGGCAATAAAAATACGGGCAGGATTTGCAATTCTGTCAGTCCCCGCGAGAGGGTACGTTCGCCAAAACTGCAAATTTGTTCGTGCAGCGGTGCGGGTCCGAGTTCTAAGGTGGCGGTTGCTACGGGGGGGAACGAGTCAGCCAATTTTTGAGACAGCAGTTGAGCTAGGTTTTCCAAAGCTTGTTGAGGTCTGGGGTCCCGGCTGCCGTGAGAGACTAATAAATAGGTCGATCGCAATTTCAATATGGATTTGATGTTAATGTTCGATCGGGATCTGCACTTGCGCGCACCAACTCAAGAAACCGGGTTTTTCAACGGCGGCAAGAGCCTGCGGCGAAGTATTTTCGTAAAAAAAACCCGGTTTCTGCTTGAGTCCGGGAGATTTTCAATAACTATAACATTTTTTACCCGATCGCTCTTGATAGTAAAGAGTAGGTTGGGTAACGCGAAGCTTTTCCCAACCTACTCGGCTACTGTGCTGTGAGGGTGATTGCGGAATATTCCGATTAATGTCTTGGGCCTGGTTCGGCGATGTATTGGAAAGTAGGTTCCGAGTTCCAAGGGCCGCGTTCGTCCTTGCCATTTGTGGACAAGTTGAAGTAGAGATCCACAGTGGAATCTGGCGGAATATTTCCGAACAGCGGATCCGTGAGTTTGCCCAAGGATTCCAGAGCTTTCATGAACATTTGAGTGTGAGAAATTTCGCGAGTCAGGAGAAAGTGCAGCGTGTCTTTCGTTCCTGGATCCGGTGCTAGTTTAATCAATTCTTCGTAGGTTTGGCGAGCTCCTGCTTCCGCACCGATATCAGCGCGCAAATCGCGCACCACATCCCCGCCTTCGTTGATATAAGCTGCTGTCCAAGCTTGACCTTGGCTGTCTAACAAGTGTGGGCCTACGCCGCGCACCGCAAACAAAGTGCTTTTGTAAGCTTCTGTTTGGTCAACGTTTTTGGTGTGCATTTCTATGAGTTGCCCCACCATTTCTAAGTGGCTGAATTCTTCGATCGCAATATCTTGGAGCATATCCTTAATCCCTGCATTTTCACAGTGAAATGACTGCACCCAGTATTGCAAAGCTGCTGTCAGTTCTCCGGTTGCTCCGCCAAACTGTTCTAGCAGCAATTGCGCAAAACGCGGGTTTGGTTCGTCTACAGTCACCGCAGACATTAATTCTTTTTTGTGAAAAAACATGGATCGATACCTCTTTTTAATTCTGTTGTTACAGTCTGAGGATTGCAGACTTGTAGCTGTGTTCACCTTCAGAATCCATTGTGCGACAACCGATTGCCTTGAACCTCGGTCGATGGATACATCTAGCGGGACAAAATTCTCTGCTTTCAGGTAGAGTTTAAATTTAAATTTTTAGTTAATTATTCGGTACACCAAATTACAATTTACGATCGGCATTATTGTCGCACTCGGTTAATTTTGCTGACAGGGCATCGAGGTGGCGCAGCCACTGAATGCCGCCAACCCAACTGCGAAAGGGGAGGTGTCCAATTGCTGCTTGCTGACTAAATTTAATCTGCCCTAAAGTAGTAGCAGAGTTGTAGGTCGGCCAGTTTACCCGATCGCAAAATCTGATATAGTCTCGCTTAACGCTTTCGTAAATTTGTTTTTGGACGCTGAAGCCAAACCGACCTTGACTGTAGTGCAGCCACAGGCGATCGAGTGTTTGCAAATCTTCGCAGGGTAGCTGGTAAATTTGGCTAATTTCTAGCTGAGTTCCCGGTGGTTGCGAAAGAGACTGACACATCAGAGTCCAAGTTTCGCGATCGGCTTCTTTCCACTTTTTGTTTGACAAAAAATCCCGCAGTTTGGTACAATCAACTCCCCGTGCAGAAATTAGAGATTGGTCGAGATTTGAAGTAACAGATAAGGAAAAAGTTTCTGCGGAATTGGCGACGGATTTTGTGGGTAAAAGCGGAGAATCAGAAGTTTGTAGCGCGCTGATATCGGTTGAGTTGTCGCTATTACTGAGAGCAGGAGCGATCGGCTTTTGGGGCGAAAGCAAATTTGGATGGCGAATATCTAAAGCTGCTGTGATATCTTGCAAAACTTCCGTAGCAAACCTGTACCGCTGATTGAGACGAGTTTGCAGCAATTTATCTAAAATTTCACCTAACTCGCGGCTAATACTCGTGCCTTTGGGGAGAAAATCGCGCCAGCACCAGCGCTCGCTGTTACAGTCGTACATATCCAAGGGAGTAACTTGCGTCATCAGGCGAATGCAAGTAACACCTAAACTGTAAAGGTCGCTAGCAGGAAATACTTTGCCGCGCACTTGTTCGGGAGCTAGATAATTTTGACTGCCGATGAGCGTTGCTGGACGGAGTAGGGCTGTATCAGTCAGCAGTTTGGCAATGCCGAAATCGATCAATACGAGTTTGTTGTCCGATTGGCGACGGATAATATTTTCGGGTTTGATGTCGCGGTGAATGACCCGCTTGTCGTGGATAAATTCCAGCACGGGCAATAAGTCTTGCAGCAGTTGCCAAATTAGATTTTCATCGTATACACTCTCGTCTATTTCTTGTTTGAGAGTCGGCCCGTCTATAAACTCTTGAACTAAATAAATAAGGCCTTCTTGTTCAAAGCCGGCTAATAATCGGGGGATTTGCGGGTGTTTTCCGAGTTCCTCTAAACGGACGGCTTCTTGGCGAAATAATTCAACGGCTTTGTCAAAAAATTCGGGGTTGGGGTCGTAAAAATGAAATAGCTTGACTGCACAGCGGGGTTGAGATGGGATGTCTTGATCGATTGCTAGGAAAGTTTTGCCAAATCCGCCTCTACCTAAGAGTTGAATCGGGCGATATCGCTGTCTCAGCAACAGGTTAAAGCCGCAGTTTAAGCAAAATTTTGCGGTGTGGGAGTTTTGAGGATTTGGGCATCCTGGGTTGATACAGTAACTCATATCGATTTTAGATTTTAGATTTTAGATTTTAGATTTTAGATTGTAAAGAAGAATTTTTTTAAACGAACCGCGAAGACGCCAAGGGCGCGAAGGAAGAGGGAAGACACAAGAGAGAGAAGAGACAGGGTTGACAACTGATATCGATTTTAGATTTTAGATTTTAGATGGGGAACCCGACTTTTTTTAACGAACCGCGAAGGCGCGAAGGGGGCGAAGGAAGAGGGAAGACACAAGAGAGAGAAGAGACAGGGTTGACAACTGATGGAGTCGGGGATATAAGGCTATTTTAATGCGCTGGCTCGAATCGGGACGCTGCCAAAGCTGCTGAGTCCGGGCCGCGCGTCTGCTCAGGAAGCGGGATAGTTGCCGATCGCGCCAAGCGAAAATTCGGCTAAACTCTTACTGTGCCAGGAATTTGAGGCACAATCGATCTGTCCGGTTCAGGGACGCTCAAAAATATTTCAAAATTTTTTTGCTTTACCCCTAGACTTGTACTGAGATCTGATGCTATAGTTACAACTAATACGGCGAGCGTAGCCAAGTGGTTAAGGCAGTGGTTTGTGGTACCACCATTCGTGGGTTCAAGTCCCATCGTTCGCCCTTTTTATTCTAAACTGTTTAATTCGATCGCCCGGCTCCTGCACGGTCACTTGCGATAGCCTCCGGGTGCGCCTTGGCGCACCTTAATCTTTGGGATTTAGCGGTTGTGTCGGCACAAGTTCCGATGTGCTAATCTTGAATCCAATCAAAAATCTAAAATCAAAAATCTAAAATCAAAATATGCCGTCTTTAGTAGCAGAAGATTGGGGATATAAATTTAGTGGCGATCGCACAATTAATAAGTTTATTCGCGATGTTGAAGGGGAAGCGGCTTTAGCGAAATATTGCGATTGGGAATGCCGAGAACGTGCGGAATTTCTGATGTCGGAGATTGCTGGGAAATCGCACAATCTGTTTTACGTGCGCCGCCAAAAGGTAAATCAGAGATTTTCTGAAGAAGAAATCTGGGAATTGCTGCTTGCTACGGATGGTGATGATTTTGAATTACCTCAATTGTTGCAAAAAGCAGATCGCACTTTACGGTTGTTAGCAACTGTACGCTTTGAAGACGGAATCGGCGGTTTAAAACTGCTGGATGCTGGTTTGGTGGCGGTTCCCAGAGGGAGGAAAGATGGGTATGCTTTGCCGGTTCTGTTGCGACTTTTGGCTAAGAGTAGATCGCCGATTCCTGTAAAGTCGATCGCCCGCGTCCAACAAATGCCATTTTGGGACGACAGACACATACCGACTGCGGAACAGCTAAAAGTTTGGCAGACTTTTTTAAATGTGGAACAACGCATTGCAGAAGCGCGTCAATTTTGCGTGCCTTTCCGAGGGCACAATTACGGTTCAGGCTTTAAAATAGTCACTTTTGAAATCGATCGTAATTCCGCAACTCTTGACGGCTATGATGAAAATTCCTTAGAATTGGGCGACTTTCGCGAAAGGTTGAACAAAGCCAGAAATGAAGAAATTATTCTGTTTGATTCGCCGCCGGGAAGCAGAAGCAGCCGAGACGGAGAGACATTAGGCAGCATCGCTGAAATTGACTTTGAACATGGTAAATTACGCATTAAGTTAGATGTTGATTTAGGCTATCGCATGGCGGGCGGCAGATATCAACTGCCTCCACAAGGATTCTTGTATTTTGAGGCGGCGGGCGATATCTCTCAGATCGATCGCAAGAAAAAAGCTTTGAAAATGCTGACAGATGGTCGCGCTCAAAATCCCTATTTGAGTGAGTTTTTCTTCGACTCTTCTCAGGCGAGAATGCCGGAAAAATTGATTAAATTGGAGCGGGAAAAGTTATTAAATGGCAATGCTAATGACGACCAAATCGCCGCCGTAGAAACTGTGCTTTCGGCGCGGGATTTAATTTTGATTCAAGGACCGCCGGGAACGGGCAAAACGACTGTGATTGCGGAGATTTGCTATCAAATTGCCCGTCAGGGCGGCAAAACGCTTATTGCTTCCCAAGCAAATTTGGCTGTAGACAATGCTTTGAGTCGGTTAGTTCACAATCCGGCGATTCGGGCTTTGCGGAAGGGAAAAGCTCATAAGGTGCAGGAAGAAGGGCAGCCGTTTTTGGAGGAAAATGCGATCGGCACTTGGCTGCAAAATACGGCGGCTGACTGCGAAGAAAAGCTCTCGCAGCGCCTGACTAATGTCAAATCTTTGCGCCAGTTGGTGGCAGAATCAGAGCGATTTACCGCCTACTGTGCCGCCGAAAAAGCTTTTTTTAATGAACAAAAACACCTGCACGACAGTAAAGCCAATCTTGAGGAAAAGTACAGCCAGCAAACAGCAGATTATGAACGTAATTTAACTGAGAAAAACGATATTGAATCTCTAGTTAGTGGGTTAAAAAATCTGCTGGATGCGCCTAAGGTCAACTGGGAATCTCCTGAAGTGGCTGAGTTTATGCCCAGACTAAAACCATATTCAGAAGGCAATATTTTAGTAGAAAACTTTATGGCTAATGTTCGGATTGCCGCTAGCATTGCTATTCAAATAGGCTTCGATCGCCCTGCTTGTGGCGCGTTTGGGCTTGCGGTTTGGCTGCAGGAAACGGTAGGCGCGCAAATATCGGAATTTAAGATGGCTTTCGATCGCGCTGATGCTGTTTGTCACGCTATGTCGGCGGTTGCGGAGTCGTTGCGGGTTTCCCGCCAGATGTCTGAGGCTTTGAATCAACTCGAATTGGGAGATCGACAAAATCAGACACACCGCCAAAATCTCGAACAGAAAATCAAGAATTTGGAACTGCGAAAAGCGGAAATTGCAGCCGTTGTCGTCGCCGTTGCACAGTGGATCGAGACGGCGGATACGAAACTCTATGAAGTCGTGAAAACTTGCTGGGAAACGGGCGCAATGCTCGCGGATGATATGGTAGAATTGCCCGCAGGATTGCTGAAAATTGCCCGATCGCTCAAATTGCCGATCGTGCCGCCCAAATGCAAAGTCAATTTGCCCGATTTGGATCGGTTGCTAAAGGCGATATCCCACGAAGAAAACGCAGGTTTTAAGGACATACAAGGGCAACAGTTCCGGTTTAGCGAGTTTCTGCACCTAAATTTGAGTCAAACGCCGATCGTGCTCTCTGCGGGCGATCGCACCCAATGGCAGCAGCTAGCCAAAGACTTCGCCAGCTATTCCCAAGTCAGCCCAAGTCAGCGCAAATTTATCATCGAACAAGCTCGCACTTTCTTAGGAAGCATTCAACAATTTTACAGTAAATCCTTGCAGCCCAATCAAATCCAGGCTACCTGCGATCGCCTAGTCAAAGAATTGCTGCACAGTATCCTCGCAAATGCGCGTCAGTGCGTGGTTCCCCTGAAAACCGAAACCGAACAGCAGCTTATAAAACAGCAACAGTTATTAGATAAAATCGGTCAAACCTTAAACCAGCAGCAAATATCCGCCGCTAAACTTCAGGTAGAAACAGCGCAGCAAGAGGCGAACTTAAAAATTAGCGAAGTTACTAATTTGTTGCAAGCAATTGTCCAACAGCCAAACGCACCTGAAAAATTGCGGGTTTTAGCCGAACAATACCTCGCCCAAAAATCCAATATTTGGGAGCAACCGCAGCAGTTTGTCAAGCAAGTTGAGGCTTGGAAAGCAAGCGCGATTCAGCTTGAAAAATCAATTGCTGACTTAGATCCTTTTGGGGTTTTGGAGACAATCAAAAACACTCTTGACGAGCATTTATCCCCGCTGCAAATTGCCGCCGCAACTGCGCAGCAGCAACTCGCACAACTTCAAACAGAATTGAGGGAAATAACCGCTCAACTGCAACAGCAACAACCGACAGCAGCATTACTTGTTGAGAGAAATTGGTGGGAGTCAGCATGGCAAACTATCCCGACTCAATACCAGCCAGAAGTTCCGAATACAGGATTATTCAGCGGACATTTTTTAAGCAAAATTAAGCGTCTCTTCAAAACTTGGCAGCGGAAATTAGAACAAGAAGAAACAGCACTAACTCGCTCTCAAAAATTTGTGACAGATTGGATTCAAAAACTCCGAAATCCATCAGAAAAAGACCAGAGCGATTTAAAGCAAATTTATATTGACAATGCCAACGTGATCGGCATTACTTGCGTGCAAGCTGCCAGTTTCGATTTTACTAAAAACTTTCCCAGCTTTGATGCAGTCATCATTGACGAAGTTAGCAAATGCACTCCGCCAGAGTTGTTAATCCCCGCTTTGAAAGGCAGAAAGTTAGTATTAGTGGGCGATCACAGGCAATTGCCGCCGATGTTTAATCAAAGTACGATCGACGATATTGCCGAAGACATCGGCTGTACCGGAGACGAACTTAGCTTCATCAAAGAATCTTTGTTTAAAGTATTGTTTGAAAATGCCAGCGACAGCATCAAAAAAATGCTGACAACTCAATACCGGATGCACCCGCAAATCATGGGCGCCATCAATCAGTTTTACCAGCAAAAACTCAACTGTGGCATTCAGGAACCAGACACCAAACGCGCCCACAACCTCGCAGGTAGAATCATTCAAGAAAACAATCATGTCCTGTGGGTTAAAACGCCCGTTGCACAAGGGTTTGAAGAGGAAAAACAGGGTACTTCGCGGTTGAATGTCAAGGAAATTGACCTGATCGAGCGTTTGTGCGAACAAATGGAGGCAGCTTGGCGGCCCAAAGTTGCCGGCGGCGAACCGCCGAAAGAAATCGGGATTATCACTTTTTACGGCGCTCAATTGAATGCAATTAAAGACAGAATCGAAGCCGAAAGATTTCCTGCTTTGAGCATCCGTACTGGTACGGTTGACATATTCCAAGGCATGGAAAGACCTGTAATTATTGTTAGCACTGTGTGTAATAATATTAGGGGCGATATTGGATTTGCTAAGGAACCGGAACGGGTGAATGTGGCATTTTCTCGCGCTCAAGAATTGCTGATTGTTGTCGGCTGCCACGATTTATTTACCAAACAAACAGGTACTGTCGGAAAAATGTATCAGGAAGTTTCAAAAACGGTGCGTCACTGGGGAGGTTTTGTAGATGTTTCTAGCGTCCTCAACTAAACCAATAGACTCGAATTTAAGTTCGCTAGCGGAACAAATTGAGCAACAAAATCCGGGTTTGTCAGTGTTGGCGGCGCGTCAATTCCGCTTCGCAATCCGGCAAACTCCGCTGGAGGTGGCGAATTGCGAACCGCGCGAGTTTAACGTTTTGGAAGAGTTCATTTTGCGGGCGGGTGTTGAGTTTGAACCTGCGCCCACTTTGAAGGAGTTGGCGGATTTGCTGGGGTTAGACGAGATTTTTGTGAAGACTGCGGCGGCGACTCTGGTTAGTTTGGAAACCTTGGAGGTGGCTGAAAATGGCCAAATTGCGATCGCCCCGCAAGGTAGAGATTTTTTCGAGAAAGGTGCGGTTAGTCGATCGCAAATTCAATCAATTTATGCCCTTTCCGATCCGCTGAATCAAACTCTTACCTTTAAATTCGATGCTTTAGTGGCAGAATCGGTCAACTTGCCCGATTTAGGAGATTTAGTATCGCTCGAACATAAATTTACCGACCTTGCGGATTTAAGTATAGCAGAAATCCAGCCGTTAATTCAAGCTTCCGGCTTAGGAATTCACGTCCCCGAAAACGGCAAAATTGTGTCTAAATGCGATGTCATCGGCGACGATTTAGATATTTGGCAAACAGTCTCGATTTTTGTGTTGTTAGATGCGATCGAAAATAAAACTACTATTCAAGTCCGACAGGGCAAACAAATATTAGAAACAGCATCAAACTTGCTAAACGAACTTGAAGTCCAGCAAAAACTTTCCTTAAATGACTTGTGCAAATTAACCCCCGACCTCGCACAGCAAGAATCAGAGACAATCCCGGTTCCGAAAAATCAGAAACCAGCATCTAAGAAGAAACGCAAGGAAACAGAGTCAGGAAACAAGTAATATGAGGACTTGCATTCCTCACTATAAACTGGTTTGTAGTAAGGAATGCAAGTTTTTATTAACTCAACACTTAAAACAATTTATAAAAATAGGATTGTACCGATTGACAATATGCGGCAAATTCGGTATGATTAAGACTTCTTTGTAATCGCGCTGAGAACTTGTCTGTGTCTGCCAAAATACTTTCCACGAATCCGTAAAACGGGTCCTTCAAAAAGAACAGTGGGTGATTACTGCCGATCCACTAAAGTTTAAGTTTGGCAATGTTAAGTTTCAGGTCCATTTGGGAGCAGAAAGGTTAGTCGCAGCGGAGCGAGGAGGGGAGAAAATTGCAGTCGAAATCAAAAGCTTCCTCAATCCCTCTGCGATTACAGACTTTTATGCTGCATTGGGACAATTTCTCAGTTATCGGCTTGGCTTGGCATCGGTTGAACCCAATCGGAAATTGTATTTGGCAGTACCAGTTGACGTGTATAAAACATTTTTTCAGTCTGAGTTCACTCAAACTGCGGTACAACAGTATCAGGTGTTGCTAATCGTATACGATCCAACAAATGAGGTAATTGTGCAATGGACAAACTAGCTCAATATCGTCAATACGTTCAGACATTAATCACCCGTTATGCCGAAGATGATGTTTCTGACGATCAAGTCGAAGTGCAACTAATCTTAGACACAGAACGAGATCATTATCAGTGGATGAACGTCGGCTGGGAACACTTAACCCGGATTTATCGAAGCATCATTCACATTGACATCAAAGATGGAAAAATCTGGCTTCAGCAAAATTTGACAGACCAAAATCCTGCGGAGGAATTAGTTGAAATGGGAGTACAGAGAGAGGATATTATTTTGGGATTGCAACCCCCATACAAGCGGCAGTATACTGATTACGGCGTAGCGTAAAATGTCCAGCTAAGAAAACAAAATACTCAGATTCCCAACTTCTTGAAGAAGTCGGGGCTCTAATTCCCCCTACTGAGCCTTAACGCATTTCAGCATCCACAAAGTAGCCGCCGCCGCGTAATTGGGTTTTGCAGAATCCTAGGACTTACGCATTGACAATTTCGTTAATAGCGGCAGCAACAGAACAATAAAAAGACATTTGAGTAATAATAGAAGCAGCCCAATAATTCTCAATGTCTGAAAAAGTTTTAGACGGCTCTTTAGCAAGTAAATTCGGCTGCATTCCCGCCGACCAACGAAATTCCGCAGCTATTGGCAGCACCCCCATCTATTCAGCGCGAGTGACGGGCTGCCTAGGTTTAAAAGTTCCATTTTATGGCTGCTAACTATCTTGTTCGCGCAAATAGAACTTTTCCGGCACTCCCGCGGGAAATATCAACCTCGCTATAGAGACGGATAGAAAGATTGCTACAAAATGTGATATTAGCGCTTTATATTCCTTGAAATGATTCCCATACTAAAGATACCAATTGCTTTCTGGTAACAGCAAGTTGGGGTCGAAAGGTATTATCTTGAGAAAACCGGGCTACAAAACCAAAGGCCACAGCTTCTTTAATTTCCGAAGCGTAGATATCATCGGTAGCTATCTCCGAATTGTAGAAAAGCCAGCATTGCCTGCGGTATTGCCTACGGTATTTCCTGCGGTATTTCCTGCGGTATTTCCTGCGGTATTGCCTGCGGTATTTCCTGCGGTATTTCCTGCGGTATTTCCTGCGGTATTTCCTGCGGTATTGCTTCGGTATTGGCTCCGGTATTGCCAATTTCTACTGGCGCGGGTTCATTGGTAGTGAAATAAAAGTGGCCTAATGTGCGGCCTTGGTAAGCTCTTTTACTCAAGCGCCAAGCAGGATCGAGAGTGATTTTCATGAAGTCGTTAATATCGCCGTTTGTGCGGCCGATAATCACCGATTTACCTTGGTAATCTACCGGAGCTCCCATTAGAAGAACATTGCCGTCAACACTTTCCAAAGTTAGGGTGTATTTTAATGCTAAATCGGTGCCTGCCATACGAATAGAAAAGCCGTTGCTGTCAGTTGCGCGACCACAAATACCGGTGAAATCAAAAGTAACTAACAACGGATCAACTTTCACGGGATTAGAGCCGCTTTCGCTCCAGCACTGCCGCTTGTCAGATACCTGTTCTAAAATTAGCAATTGGTAGCCGCCGAAAGAGCGGGGTTGGGCGATGACAATTACTCGGTCTTGGCTAATTTCGGTTTCGTCAAAAGTAAATCCTTCAGCCGAACCGATCGCCCCGAGTGTTAAAATTGCTGAACCTGCCAGTGCGGCCACTGTTCGTACAAGTGAATGTTTCATCAGAAAAAATGGGTAGAAACCCCGTGCTTCTAGCACGGCTTTATATTTTTGATTTACTACCGCCTGGGGATTGGTTAACGGGAGTGTACTTTTGTATTGCACTTTCAACGGGACAATTACCGCTTCCAATCCTGTACGCCTAGTATTTTGCACGGGTTGAGCCTCCCATGAATGGGGTAATGTTAGCTTCAACAATGTTTTGAGAGCTTGTTATACCTGCAACACTGTTCCCGTGACCTTAGAACTGTTTAATTGCTTCGGACAGAGCAAGGGACTAGCTACGCATCCACAGGGTGTGGTGGCTCTCACAACCTAGGCAATTAAGCCTTAGTCTGGTCAGTACGGCTTGCCTGATTTCTCTTGCAAGCCCCGTGTCTTTAGACCGGGGTTACTGACGCTTTTTCCCTATTGGCTCCTTATTTTGATGATAGTTATCTAGAATATAAAAAACTCGCCCTCTTTAGACAACAAGATAGAATTTTACCATCTCTTGTTCCGGTGGTACCAAGTGCGATCGATCGCCGATCGTCAAATTCGTTCGTAGTGAGGACTTTAGTCCGAGCGAATTTTATGAGGACTTTAGTCCTGACTACAAACTTATAACCCTTATTTTAGCGACTAACTTGATATTATATCAATTCCGGTTAGACCGGAATGATAGAAGCTCTGGACACGGCAATAGCCTTTCCCTAACCCCAAATAATCGCATCCGGCGATCGCACCAGATGTAACTATCGCCCGATTAATTTTCAGGAAACGGCACCGCGCCGTATTTTGACTGTCGGTAACATTAATTCCGATGCTAAGCTGTTGCGGGATTTAAATTGTATGTCAAAAAACAATAAAACAATGAGTGGGGTGTCCCGCCCGCCGAGAATATGCAATTTAAATGCGCGACAGCTTACCGGATTTGATATTATATCAAATCCCATAGCATCGGAATAGTAAATTCGAGTTGACGGTTGACTGTTGACTGTTGACTGTTGACTGTCAACCGTCAACAGTCAACATCACGGACGGTGTAACCGTCCATGATATTATACCATTTTGCCAAATAAGTGCTACAATGCCAGAAAAATAAGGGATATTTTATGAAGGTCAACTATCAAGAAAG
>NZ_JAUBVJ010000087.1:0-34810 GCF_036702785.1 Microcoleus sp. AR_TQ3_B6
GAACCAGAAATCGCCCGCTTGCCATCCTCCGTGACGGCTACTGCATATACCGAACTGGTGTGACCATTGAGAGTAAACTGTTCCTTTCGAGTTGTTAAATCCCAGACTTTAAGGGTTTTATCATCTGAACCAGAAATCGCCCGCTTGCCATCCTCCGTGACGGCTACTGCATATACCGAACTGGTGTGACCATTGAGAGTAAAGTGTTCCTTTCGAGTTGTTAAATCCCAGACTTTGAGGGTTTTGTCTCTTGAACCAGAAATCGCCCGCTTGCCATCCTCCGTGACGGCTACTGCATATACTGAGTCGCTGTGACCTTTGAGAGTAAACAGTTCCTTTCGAGTTGTTAAATCCCAGACTTTGAGGGTTTTGTCATCTGAACCAGAAATAGCGCGCTTACCATCAGCAGTGACGGCTACTGCATTTACCCAGTCGCTGTGACCTTTGAGAGTAAACTCTTCTTTTCCAGTTGTTAAATCCCAGACTTTGAGGGTTTTGTCTCCTGAACCAGAAATCGCCCGCTTGCCATCCTCCGTGACGGCTACTGCATTTACCGAGTTGCTGTGACCTTCGAGGGTGCGTAGTAGTCCCCTGCGAGGCGGAGTTAAACAAGCTGTCAAAGGACGCAACCAAGGTGCTGCTTTCCACTGTTTGGCTACCTCCAGCATTGCCTGAATCTCGGGCATTTCAAAGTACAGTAAGCGCCCTAACAATTGTTCCGCCAGTTTGGTTTTATCTCGATCCAAAATATCGGCTGACATCCACAGTACCCTTTGAATCAAGTTCAGGGCTTTCGCTTTTTCTGGGTTGTACTCTCGGTGAGTTACTGCTTCTGAATCGTCTACTAAATTAAAATCATCAATCAGTGCCTGTACTCCAAACTCAGGATGCTGAATCTTTGCCATCAGGAAGTTAAAATCAGTCAGTCTTTGATAATACTTTTCTAAATTCCCTGACTTGACATAATTTGGCAGTAAACTGCCCAGATAAGCACGTTGATAGAAAAGTGGTTTGGCCGCTAACTTGTCAGCAAATTCTCCCATCTCACGCCATCCCCTTTTCTAAATACTCAGCAATCCCTTCTAGTCGCAGGAAATATACGCGGCCGGATTCGTCGCCTGCCACAATTGTGACTCCATCGGGTGCAATTGCGCAACAGGCGATCGGGCTTTCACCCGTGAAACTAGCAATGACATTTCCACTCGACAAATCCCAGACTTTGAGAGTATTGTCAGCTGAACCAGAAATCGCTCGCTTGCCATCAGCAGTGACGGCTACTATATTTACCGAGTCGTTGTGATGTTTGAGAGTAAACAGTTCGGTTCCAGTTGTTAAATCCCAGACTTTGAGAGTATTGTCATCTGAACCAGAAATCGCTCGCTTGCCATCAGCAGTGACGGCTACTATATTTACCAAGTCGCTGTGACCATTGAGAGTAAACAGTTCGTTTCCAGTTGTTAAATCCCAGACTTTGAGAGTATTGTCATCTGAACCAGAAATCGCTCGCTTGCCATCAGCAGTGACGGCTACTATATTTACCAAGTCGCTGTGACCATTGAGAGTAAACAGTTCGTTTCCTGTTGTTAAATTCCAGACTTTGAGGGTTTTGTCCGATGAACAAGAAAGCGCCCGCGTGCCATCAGCAGTGACGGCTACTGCATATACTGAATTGCTGTGACCTTTGAGAGTAAACTGTTCATCTCCAGTGGTTAAATCCCAGACTTTGAGGGTGTTGTCCAAAGAACCAGAAATTGCCCGCGTGTCATCAGCAGTGACGGCTACTGCTTTTACTGAGTTGCTGTGACCTTTGAGAGTAAACTGTTCCTTTCGAGTTGTTAAATCCCAGACTTTGAGGGTGTTGTCGGATGAACCAGAGATCGCCCGCGTGTCATCAGCAGTGACAGCTACTGCTTTTACTGAGTCGTTGTGACCTTTGAGAGTAAAGTGTTCCTTTCCAGTTGTTAAATCCCAGACTTTGATGGTGGTGTCCGATGAACCAGAAATCGCCCGCTTGCCATCGTCCGTGACAACGACTGCTTTTACCAATTCGCTGTGACCTGTGACGGTGCGTAGCAATCCCCTGTGAGGGGGAGTTAAACAGGCTGTCAAAGGACGCAACCAAGGTGCTGCTTTCCACTGCTTTGCTACCTCCAGCATTGCCTGAATCTCTGGAATTTCAAAGTACAGTAAGCGGCCTAACAATTGCCCTGCCAGTTGCGTCTTATCTCGCTCCCAAATATCGGCTGACATCCACAGTACCGCTTGAATCGAGTTCAGCGCTTCTTTAACTTTTTCTGGGTTGTATTGTGGGTGACTTAATGCTGCTGAAGCGTCAACCAAATTAAAATCATCAATCAGTGCCTGCACCCCAAATTCAGGATGCTGAATCTTTGCCATCAGGAAGTTAAAATCAGTCAGTGTTTGATAATACTTTTCTAAATTCCCTGACTTGACATAATTTGGTAGTAAACTTCCCAGATAAGCACGCTGATAGAAAAGTGGTTTGGCAGCTAACTGTCTAGCAAATTCTCCCATCTCACGCCATCCCCTCTTCTAAATACTCAGCAATCCGTTGATTTACTTCTTTAAAAATCTTCCGCTTTGAATCCATCTCCCGTTTGCCTTTCAGAAAGTCAAGGAAACTAGCATGATAGATGGTGTAGCACATTTCTCCGTCTACATCCTGCTTTTTCAAATACTCAACCCACTTATCTTCTAAAACCTTTCCCACATCGCATTCATCCATCTTGGCAATTCCAGCAATCATCTCGCAGGGAATCGGCGTGCCAATCTCTAGTAAAATATACAATACCTTCTCCATCAATTGTCCTGGCTTAGCTTCCATCCCCATCCGCACCCAATGGCTTTGATAATACTGTCGCAGCCCATCTGGCAATTGCTTTAAACTCAGGTCATTGTAATCGCCCTTAGCAATTGCGGGCAAAACATACCGCAAATACATAAAATTGTTTTCGCTCTTTTTTGCCACTTGTTCGACAAAATCTGTCTCGGCAATGCTGCGGCTTTGAATCCAGTTTTTCAGTCCATTTTGATAGTCAGAATCGGTATTGATAACAAAGCGAATATATTCTTTGATATCCTCCTGATTATCATTAACATACTTGTTATCTCTTAAATCTAGCTCTTTTACCGGAACTCCCGGAGATACGGTCAGCCGCCTTTGACCGAGATTATAGGGTCGCCTCGTCAGCAGGAAATATACGTTATCGGGCAGAGTTGTCGGTAAATGTAAAAGATTTTCTCCCGGTTCTTGTTCGACTTCATCCAGTGCATCAATTGCAATTACCAAACGATCGCCCGCCGTGAGTTTTCCCGCCACCTTTGCCAGTAATGTCGGTAAATCGGCGTCTTCTGAATTTGGCAATTGATAGCGGTCTATTAATTGCCGGCGAATGCTCTTCAAAAACAATTCTGGTCTGTTGCGGCGTTCGACGAGAATATTGAAATAGCAGGGAGATTTATGTTCAGAGACGTATTTGGCAACGATCGAGCTTTTGCCCATTCCCGCATCCCCGACGATCGTAAAATAACCGTGAGGATTTTCGGTGATAAATTGCTGAAAAGTATTAAAAACAAATTCGCGACCGCAAAACCTCCGAATTTTTTCTTCTATTAACGATCTAAATTCTTCAGGGTAGGGAGATGAGTTAGGATCTGGGGTGGCAACTACTGGTTCGGGTTGTTGATAATACTTCTCTTTTAATTTTGTACACAAAATATCCAATTTGCCTGCACCCTTTTGGTCAAGAAGTTGAGGAAAACTTTTTCCAAATTTCCTGTAAATCTGTCCCATCCGCTGGCTTACAGTAGCTTCAGCTATGCTGAATTTTATTGAAAGCTGTGCCTGATTTAATGGAAAATTATCAGGAGAGAAGAGTGCTGCTAATAATGTGTCGGTTTGTTCCATCGATAATCCATGTATCCCAGATTCGCGTCTAAGGAATTCTTGCCAATCCATCTAGGTTAACTCCTAATTTAACTTTATTACAACTTACGCGTCATGCACTTAAATCATCCTGAGCCTTGCCAACGAGCTCTGAGACGGCTGGGATGCTTCGCAGTCCTGAGCTTTGCGACGGATAGGGACTCTGCATGACAGTAGTTTAATTATACCTTGAGTATACTTTGATTATACCGACCTCTAATAGACCTAAGTTTATACCTCTGGCCAACTTCACTCCATTAAAGTGATGCGATGATTTGATCGGAAGCACAAAAGCAATTTTTGATAAACATTAGAGGTCACTAGAAATGAATCTTAACTTATTCGGAAACTCACACCCAGACGAAGATTATAGTAAAATGGATGAAATTCCGTCACTTGGCATAGGTATAAAAATTATTAGCCAAATTGCCGATGAGCTTAGTTATACCCACACTTCTGACCGTCGAAACTGTCTGTTAATTGTCAAATATTTTGAGCCTGTACTACCTCACCCTAGCACTCAAGCTGATTGTTTTAAGCGAGCAACCGATACTTTAAACATTTTCAACTGGCTTAAAGAGCAAAAAACTAGCCAATCCGATCGCAGTTCTAACCAGCCACTGCAAAAAATTACTCTTCAGCTCAATAGTGATATTGCCACTGTCACTCAAGTTTTATGGTGGGTCGAACAGTTAGAGAATCTACCACTTCCCCAAGAAGTTTTGCAGCTTTGTAAACTTGCGACGGTGGAGGGGTTTATCAATGCTATTCACCACCACAAAAATATGCCATCAAATACTCCGATAGATCTGGCGATCGCAGTTTTTAACGAACGCATAGAAATTCAAATTTGGGATTGGGGCAAGCCTCTTAATTTCCCAAGTCAAGTTAAAGTTGACCAATCGCAATCAAAAGATACGTTCGGTTTGAAAGAGCTAGAATTTATGTTTTAGCAAAGATGACTATATCTGCAAATCATTCTTTAATTAGTTCTGCATGACTGGGCTCGATAGGTTTTAATCTCCGACCCGATATGCCCTAATTTTTAGGGATATCGGAAATTAAAACTCACATTTTCTGGTCTACATTCTCCCTTTTTGCCTCAGTAGGATATCTGTAGAAACAAAAAAGCTCAATATTTATCAGAGAAAACCGTTATGAACTCTAACTTAGAAAATTCGCAGGGTGACGAAGATTTTATCGAAATCGATCAAATAGGCAAAATAGGTATAAAACTTATTGGCAAAATTGCCGATGAGCTAAGTTATACCCGCACGTCTGCCGGTCGAAACTGTCTGTTAATTGTCAAATATTTTCAGCCCGGTCTAGTACCACCCCAACCTAGCTTTGAAGCTAGTATTTTTAAGCGTGCGATCGACCTTTTACATAGCTTTAACTGGCTTCAAGAGCAACGAAATTCCCAATCCGAGCCAAGTTATAACCAGCCACTTCACAAAATTAAGCTTCAAGTAAATAGCGAACTCGAGGCGGTTACTCAAGTTTTATGGTGGGTCGAGCAGTTAGAGCTTCTAGACATTCCCGAAACAGTTTTGCAGCTTTGTAAACTTGCTGCGTGCGAGGGGTTTACGAATGCTGTTCGCCACGCCCACAAAAATCTGTCAGTGGAAACTCCGAAAATCGAGCTGGCGCTCGCAGTATTTAACCAACGCCTAGAGATCGAAATATGGGATTGGGGAAAGCCTTTTGACCTCAAGACTAAGCTGAAAGAAGAATTGCCTGAAAAAACTCTGTTTAATTGGAACGACTTGAGCTTTACTCTTCACTAAAGCTGTTCTGAAATTGCCACTTCCCTTGACAACAGAAAGGAACTTTTTTGTGATGATTGCTGATACTACTCCCAAGATTCTCGTTGTTGATGATGACCCATCCATCCGCAGTCTAGTTCATCGTTTTTTAACTCAGAAGTATCAAGTAGATTCGGCAGCAGATGGCGAGACGGCTTTAGCATTGTTTGAGAAATTAAAGCCTGTGCTAGTAATCCTCGATTGGAATTTGCCGGATACTACAGGCTATCACCTCTGCCTGGAAATGCAGCGCCGTACTAATGTTTTTGCGATCGTCCTAAGCAGCCGCACCGACGAAGCTGATAAACTTAAAGTCCTGTCCGCAGGTGCTGATGACTATATCTGCAAACCATTTGGCCTGGCAGAGTTGGCAATTCGCATAGAAGTTGTGTTGAGACGCATGAGGTGTGTCACTTCATCACGTATTGTATTCGATCGGTTCGCGATCGATTCAGCGTCTCGCGAAGCAACACTCAACGATCGCATTATCAAGTTAACACCCTTAGAATTTAATATCTTGTATTTTTTGGCAAGTCATCCCGGTCAATCTTGCAGTCGCCAACAGCTAATCGAAAAAATCTGGGGGTGGAACTGCCACGACACAGGAGAAGACCAACTTATTAGGGTACATATCGCTCAGATTCGCAAGAAAATGATTCAAACTGATGCTACTGGGTCGCAGTTTATTAAAACAATTCGGGGTTACGGTTACAGGTTCGAGCCGCCCGTTAGCGAAGCCCTCGAAGAGGATCGCACTGCAAGGGCAATTTACTAAGCTCATAGGCATTAACCACTTTATAAAAGTATAATTTAGAGCTTTATTACTTGATAAAAATAGGTAAAAACCGATGGTGACAGTTGAGGGTGCCGAATCTGGGTTGCAGCAGATAATGGATGATTTGGAAGACTAACATCGAGTTTGAGATCCCCCACTTCTTTCCTCGTCCCCCGGCTATCTCTAGGGACGCAGACAAGCGAGGCAGAGCCTCCTGTGAAGCGCACACAAGCAGCGAGGCAGAGCCTCTAGATAGGGGTTCCCAGGCAGAGCCTGGAAACCAGCTAAATTGTAGGGACACGGCACTGTCGCGTCCTGACTTAGATATCCTAGTTCTTAGCCGCCCCAAACCTTCTTTAAAACCTCTTGAGGAGAGATATCTGCCATTTTGCCAGTAGGAGATTTAATGCCCAAAAATCGATCGCTCTTTGGCAGCAATTTCGCCGGTTCAGTCGGACCGAACAAAGCAATTGTATAAGTTTGAACCGCCACAGCTAAGTGCATCGGCGCACTGTCAGTACATATCATCAAATTAGCAGCAGCAATAGTCGCCGCCAACTTGCCGACATCATCCGGCGAGATAACTTTTACATTCGGACATAACTCCACCAACTTTGTTACGAAGTCTTCATCCTCCGGGCCTTTCACAACAACAACCGGCAAATTCGGCTGGCGCTGCTGACAGTCTTGGATGATTTGCTTCCAGTTGTCTGTAGGGTAAATTTTGTCAATACCTTTAGACAAAGCTAGCTGACTCGAACCGCCGTGAATTAGAATGTAACCGCTTTCTTTTACCCCCAACCGCTGCTGTTCGGCTTCCGCCCACTGAATGTCCTGTTTAGGTACATTAATTGCGATCGGCCCACAAGCATTTTTAATGTTAAATCCTTGCAGCAAATCGTGGTACATTGAAGCCGCGTACTGTTCAGTTTTGAGCGGTACGGCAGCGGTGAGAAATCGAGCGCCGCCTGTTCCCGAATAGCCAACTCTCTGCGGAATGCCCGTCAGCCACAGCAGCAGCCCTACAGTCCACCGCTGGCCTAAGGAAATAACTGCATCGTATTCGCGATCGCGAATTACGCCCAGTAAATTGCCCAAATCTGCCATAGCGTTGCGGTCTTTGAAATTGTACGTCAAAACTTCTTTGACGGACTTGCAGACTCGGTAAGCGCCCTTCGCCCTCGGTTCCACAATGACATCAATTTGCGCCTCTGGATAAGACTGCTTGAGGTCATCGAGGGTGGGGAAAAATAAAATTTGGTCGCCAATCCCGCCTGGGACAAGTGCTAGTATTCGCATCATAAACGATCGGCTATTATCTATCGAAGTAGCTCTGTGCGATCGGCCTTCAGCTATCAGCTTATAGTATGTCTAGACATTAAAAGCTACTGGCTGACAGCTAAACAACTGACCCAAAAGTACAGGACGCTCTTAATATATACCTAGTTGGGTTAAGAACGGTTAGTTAATGCACTTATTAATTCCTGCAGCGGGTTCGGGGCGACGGATGGGGAGTCAGCGGAACAAACTGCTGCTGACTTTGCTGGGAAAACCTTTGCTGAGTTGGACTTTGGCGGCTGCTGAAGCTTCGCGGCACATTAGCTGGATTGGCATCATGGGTCAGCCAGACGATTTTCCTGATTTTCAAGCAATTCTGAGCGATTTATCTTTGGTCATGCCCGTGGAACTGATTAAAGGAGGCGCCACCAGGCAAGAGTCAGTTTACAACGGTTTGCAGGCTTTGCCACCAAATGCCGATCGAGTCTTGATTCACGACGGCGCCAGGTGTTTGGCAACTGCTGAATTGTTCGATCGATCTGCACAGGCCCTCTTAAGCTGTCCGGGCTTGATAGTCGCCGTCCCCGTCAAGGATACGATTAAAGTCGTAGATGAGCGTCGGATCGTGCGAGACACCCCAGACAGACGCAATTTGTGGGCAGCCCAGACTCCCCAAGGATTTGAAGTGAAATTGTTAAAGCAGTGTCACCAAAAAGGGCGACAGAAAAGTTGGGAAGTTACCGACGATGCAGCTTTGTTTGAAAAATGCGGTTTACCAGTGCAAATTGTCGAGGGGGAAGAGACGAACTTAAAAGTCACCACCCCCGTTGATTTAGCACTAGCGGAATTTATTTTGCGGCAAAGAACAGTAGCAGTTGACAGTTGACTGATGTTATTGGTTATTGGTAATTATGAGTTAAGATTTTTTTTAACCGCAGATGAACGCAGATAAACGCAGATACAATCCCATCCGCGTTCATCTGTGTTCATCCGCTGATATCTGCGGTTAAAATATCCCAATCCAACCAATAACCAATAACAACTTACTTACGTTTATCATGAAGGATTAATCGGAAACTCGCCCTCACTATCAACCTCTGCCGCACCTTTAACTGCATCCAAAAACGCAAACACGGCCGGAACTAACAGCGCATCCCTCAAAACAGCCACCCCAATTACCCTTTCAAAAGCCACAGGTAAACTGCAAACTTTCACCTCAGCAGGTATCGGTTCCGCCGCCAAACGGGGAAGAATTGCTGCACCCAAACCTTGCATCACCATGCTGACAATAGTTGAATCTTCGCTGAGTTCGTAAGCGATATTTAAGGGAAACCCCAAAGTTATTAAATATTTGCGAAGCGGTACAGAACAAGGATTTTCTGCAGGCTGCATAATCAGCGGATAAGCCGCTAATTCTTTCCAGGTAATCTTATCGCTTGACAATTTGGCAGTTGGCGGCAGCAACACAACATATTTATCCCGCAAAATTTCTCTAGTTTCAAATTCATCGGAGATGGGAAGGGAAACAAAGCCGATGTCTGCTTTGCCCGATCGCAAAGCCTCTTCCACAGCTTGGGTATAATAAACTTCGGCAATGCTGACCGCAATTTTGGGAAAGCAACTGCGAAATTTAGCAATAATACCCGGTAGGATATGAGTTGCGACACTCCGAAAAGTAACTATCCGTACCTGGCCTCCCTGCAAACCTTTTTCTAAATCCGCTTCTTTGACCATCATTTCTAAAGCGCGGGCTATTTGACGCCCGTGAAGCAGCACCCTTTCCCCCACCGGCGTCAGTTGAGCACCGTGTCTCCCCCGGTGGAACAGTTGCACTCCCAATTCTGTTTCTAAACAGGCGATGGCGTGGCTGACTGCTGACTGGGACAGTTCCAATTGCAAAGCCGCCCCGCTAAAGTTTTCACAGTCTGCTACTGCTATCAAAGCCTGAATTTGAGAGAGTTTCATCCGCCGCGTATTGATTTCGTTCATAGCGTTTGTGCCAGTTCCAAATTGTCACAAGGCCTTAGATCGATCTATCGATTTTATTCATACAATCTATGCAAGCAATGCTTTGATTGTCAATGGCCGCCGAGTTAAGGTTAATTTATCAGGTAACAGATAGACTTTAACAAAACTTGCACGACACCAATATTGTGCAGTAATTGCACTGAAAATATGGCTGTTTTAAGCTGTAATTTCTAATTTTACTGGCGCAAGTTTTGTAGAAATTATAACTTGAAGGTGCTGGCTATGTCTACTTGCAGAAATCAGCTCTATACCCCAAAAATAAAAGTTGTTTCGATTGCCGATCGAGCTAAACCATCGGAAAAGCAGAAAAAGCGATGGCCCGGAGTCCTCGCCCCTGCTGCGGTCTTTTGGGCGATTAATCAAATTGGGCAGTTTTTCCTCTCCGTCGTTGCTGGTGAGGACGATTTGAGAATTTGGCAGACATCAGATCGCGACGGTAACACTTGGTGGCACGGTTGCGATCGAGCTACAGGTCGCTCTACCTGTGTGGCAACTGAGGATGAAATGCGCGCTTGGGTCGATCGGCGTTACTGCCAATAGTCGATTGTCGGTGGTGTGAGGGCGGGTTTATTTAGGTTGTTTGAAATTGGTGAGCCCGCTCTTACAAAATTTGGCAAATGCAAAGATTTCAGTGATGAGGCAATAATTGTGAATTTTTGATTTTTGAAGATTTAATTTCAAAGGAGATACTATGCTTCAAAAAATTTCCGAGTTAGCAGCGCCCGTTAGCGGAGCCCTCGAAGAGGATCGCATTATTCTGATGGAAAACGAGGTGTACAGATTGCCTCAAACTCATCGAGAAATTCAAGTTTTGTCAGGAATTGCTTGGATCACGATTGACCAACAGGATATCATCTTGCAAAGCCATGAAAAAGCATCGCTTCCACCCAGCAAAAACTTTGCTGTCATATCCGCTCTCAACAATATGCCGCTGATTCTGGCAGTCTGGCAAGACAAAAACCAAGCCCTGCCATTTTAGATTTTTAGATTTGGGATTGAAGAATTGGGAATAACTGATTGTGTAGGGGTTTGGAGCACGGGCCTACAGTTGCCTTCTTTTTTGAAACTGGTATCGGAACCTAGCGATTGAGAAAAAATTCGGCAGGAACATCCGAAAAAGTTCTATCTTAAGAGTTATCACTTAGCTATTGGAGGACTCGATCGGTGCACAGCCGCTCTTACCACTTCAGCTATCTCGCAGCTATAAGTATTGTCTTATCGCCCGCACTCAGCTTGCTGGCAATTTCAGACGCTCGGGCTTATGCCCCAATTATCAATGCCAGGCGCGCCCAAGCGATCGATCTGGCTCAGGCAACAGACTCCAAAACGCAAGCAGACAAACTCTTTGAAACAGGAGTAAAACAGCACCGCGAGGGTTTGTTTCGAGAAGCAATCCAGACTTTTGAGCAAGTTTTGGCAGCTCGCAAGCAACTAGGCGACAAACCCGGAATCGGAGAAACCCTTAATAATATGGGGGAAGTTTACGCCGAAATGGGTTCGCAGCCAAAAGCTTTGGAAGTTTTGCGGCAAGCTTTAGTGATTCACCGAGAAATCGGCCAAGGATCTCGTATCGCGCGCACTCTCAATCTCATCGGTTTCGTCAACCGAATTGCGGACAATTTTTCCCAAGCGATGAAACTGCACCAAGAAGCTTTGGAACTTGCCAAAACTGCCAACGACCAAATTGAAATTGGAGAATCCCTCCACAACATCGCGGCCGTGTACGCAGAACAGGCAGATTACGCCAAGGCGATCGAATTTTACCAGCAAGCGCGCACGATTCGCACGCGCCAAGGCGAGCGGCGCGATTTAGGCCGTACCCTCAATAACATGGGCGGCGTCTACTACAACATCGGCGACTTTAATAGAGCGATGGAATTTTACCACCAAGCTTTAGCAATTCGGCGGGAAATTGGAGACAGGGCTGGCGTCGGCCGCCTCCTCAACAACATGGCACTTACCTCTCGCAAACTCGGTAAAGATACTCAAGCGCTGATCTATTTTCAGCAAGCGATACCAATGTTAGAAGCAATCGGCGACAAGACAAGTATCGGACGCTTGCTCAACAATATGGGCGCAATTCATGAAAGTCTCGGTCAATATGCTAAAGCTCTCGAATCCTACGAGCGAGCTTTAAAAATGGCTCGTGAGGGCGGTGACCAAGCCGGAGAAACTACAGCGATGGAGGGCATTAAGCGATTGTCTTCCGGTCGGCTTGTGCCGCAATAATTCCTGTTAGTCCGCACCACTATCAATCAATCAATGTAAGCTATGGATATCCGTACCGAAAAGCCAGAAGATTTAGAAGCAGTTCGCAACCTGAATATTGTGGCATTCGGGCGGGAAAATGAGGCTAACTTAGTCGATCGCTTGCGTGGAAGTGGATCTACATTTTCATTCGTGGCCGTGCAATCCGATCGCATTGTCGGACACCTTTTCTTCAGTTTGGTTACCGTTGAAGGGAAATGTTCTAAAAATTTGTCGATTCTGGGGTTGGCACCAGTGGCAGTTCTTCCCAACTATCAGCGACAAGCTATAGGAACGCGGATGATCCGGCAGGGTTTAAAAGAGTGCGGGCGAGCGGGAGTTCAGGCAGTGGTTGTGCTTGGTCATCCAGATTTCTATTCGCGTTTTGGGTTCATTCCTGCTAGTAGGAAGAGCTTGGGATGTGAATATGATGTGCCCGATGAAGCTTTTATGGTGTTGGAGTTAGAAAGTGGAGCTTTGCAGGATTGCAGCGGAACGGTGAAGTATCGATCGGAGTTTAGTCTATGCGAGTGACAAGCGAATTTCAAAGGTGGTACCCGCCACGTGATTTATCCGTGGAATCAATCCAAAATCGAAACTCGAAAATCCTCAAGAAAGAGCATTTATCCGTGGGGTCAATCTAAAATCTAAAATCTAAAATCTAAAATCGATTGACTTGCGCGGCGGTTTTTCTTATTATGTATCGGACCACCAACATTATAAAAAAACATTTAGGAGTCAGAGTGGAAAGCGGTTGTGCTGTACTTGCATTTGTGAAGCATAAAACCTGCATACCTATTACCCAGCTTTCGTTATTTAAATGCCCCCTTTTCCCTTCTCCCCTATGGCACCTTGCAAAGCAAAAATCGGAGTCAGAGCAGATTTGCCCTTGAGAGAAACAACTCCCAAAGCCTCGCAAATGAAGTTTAGCCCGATCGACTCATACACCCTTTCAGCAATCAAAATTTGGTTTTCCCCCGCCTTGCTCATCAACCGAGCAGCCGTATTTACCGTATCCCCGAGGATATTAAACTCCCTGCGGCCTCGCGGTTCCCCAACCTCAGCAGCAAACACCGGCCCCAGGGATAGCCCAATTTGACAGCATACTTTTATTTCTTTACCCCCGATAATTACCCGAGGCAAATCTGTAATCATCTCTCGGATCGCAATCGCCGCACTAGCGGCGCGGCTGGCGTCATCCGTGTGAGCGTCGGGCACGCCAAAATAAATCAGCATATCCGAACCGTCTAAGTGCGCCGTTACTTTTTGCAACACGCCCCCTTTAGCTGACACTACAGCATCGATAGACGCAAAAACTCGAGAGTAACTCACTACCAGATTGACTTCTTCCTCCGGCGAAGCTTTCTCCACAGACTCCGGTAAACCAATCAAGTTGACAAACATCACCGTCGGTTCAGGAAAATCCGGCGGAATTTTCCGCTGATCGGCATTTTCAACCAGCAGTCTCAGGATAGTTTTGGGAATATAACTAGCAAGGGGTTCAAGCCGAGTCACAGCTTCCCCAATTTCTTTTACCAAGCCCGCAACGCTGCGATCGAGCAATACCGAACTCGGCATCCGCCGCCGAGTCAAAGTGATATCATACTCTCCGAGTCGATCGTCCGTTAAATCGTCCGCCACCAAAAAATAACCCGAGTTCCCGGGTTCAAAACGAAATTCCTCTCCCAAAGACTCTTTAGCAGTTTCAGTCAAACACACTCTGCCCACAGTCCCAGAACCCTCAGCTTGCTTGGCTTGCTGCACTGAATGCCCCAGCAGTACGTGAGCCATCCGCAGCGGCGTCCCGATGTCAGCACTAATGTAGCGGCCGCAGTGGATTCCCACTCGCATCCTCAAAGACAAAACACCCCGCGCCGTTTCAATATTGGCAAATTCATCCATCGCCCGCTGCATCCGCAAACCCGCCCGGACCGCCCTCGCTGTATCCTCTTGGTGAATTCCTGACAGAAACTGCACCAGCATCGCATCTCCGGTAAACTCCAGCAAATCCCCGCCCGATTTGCTGACAATTTCAATCATCGAGGCAAAATAGTCGTTAATCACGCCCAGCAGCGTTTCAGCTCCCTTGCGCCCCAGGGCCGCATTCGCTTCCAACAGCGACGTAAACCCTGCCAAATCCGTGAACAGCAAGGTGCCTCTTTGCCACTGGTAGCGCACCTCGCCCGGGTTGGGCGGAGCTTCGGACACCGGCCTGGGTACATAGTAGTGGAGGATGTAGCGGAGAGTGCGTAGGTGCTCGAAAACCCTCATTAGCGTTGCGGGGGACGGATCTACCCACGCTGCAGCGTAGAGTTGGGCCGACAGGAGCGCTCGCAGCCGCAGTTCGAGCTCTGCCAAGGGAGGATTGTAGGTTAATGTATTAATAATTTCCACCTAAGTTTATTCTTAAAAAATAGGGTAAGTTCGATCGATCTAGAGGCAACACCAATAGCTCGACCTATACCATTATGATAAGTTTCCCGTGACCCCATACCAGCCAAACCCACAACCCACGAGAGAAACTTCCGCTCGTCACAGCTTGCTAGCTCCCGATTTGATCCGAGCTGCTCGATCGGCCTATGGTATGTATCTGAAAGTGCATGCCGATCAGATGCAGCGTCCGGCCGGTGTAGTTGTCAGTCAAGGAAGCGATCGAGGCCAGCTAATTTTTGCTTCGCAGCCAGTTTTGTTGCCCGGTGAACGTTTTGTTACTTTTGACGAAATTGAATCTCAAATGTATTAATTGGGCATGGGTAATTGGGCATAGGGAATTGGGAATTGAAAATGGGAAATGGGGAATTGAGAATGGAAAATTGGGAATTGAGAATGGGAAATTGGGAATTGGGAATTGGGGATTGGGAATTGATATCAAATCCGGTAACTACCGAAGGAGCTCTCAGTGCGATGGGCCCGCTCGCTTTGAATATCACTCCTTGGGAGAAGCCCGATGTTGTAAAAAGCGTTTTTTAGGAGTGGGCTCACCCCGCACAGCACAGCTTATATATCATCTCTCTAAAAGACACAGGACTACAATCTTCACTACAAACCTTAGGAGTAATTGACCGGACACAATCTAACAACTAATAAATAACGACCATCAACAGTCAACAGACAACTTAATGGAAATTATCTTTAATTCCCTTGTTACCGCGATCGTCTTTGTTTTCGGCTCGGCTATTGGCAGCTTTCTAAATGTGGTAGTCTATCGGTTGCCTGCGAATTTGTCGGTGATGTGGCCTCCTTCTCGCTGTCCCAAATGTTTAAATCAACTCCAACCATACGAAAATATACCCGTTTTCGGTTGGCTGTGGCTGCGGGGACGCTGCAATCACTGCCTCCGTCCCATTTCTGCCCGCTATCCGCTGGTGGAAGCAGCTACGGGTTTGCTGTTTTTGCTCATCTTCTGGCGGTTTGGGGCGGGTGTGCAAACTCTGGGTTTTTGGGCTTTGTTTAGCTGGCTGTTGGCTTTGTCTTTGATTGATTGGGATACAATGACTTTGCCTAATTCTTTAACTCGATCGGGTTTGGTGGCCGGATTGGTTTTCCAAATGGCCAAAGGTTGGTGGCCGACATTTAGTCCGAGCGACTCGGTACACTATCTCGTACTCGACGGGATCGTGGGAGCAGTTGTCGGGTTGTGGCTGTTTGACATCATTGCTTTAGCAGGTTCTCTAGCCCTCCGGCGAACTGCTATGGGCGACGCAGATAGCAAATTGGCTGCCTTGATGGGAGCTTGGCTGGGGTGGAAATACTTGCTGATAGCGGGATTTATCGCCTGTCTAGCCGGGGCTTTGGCTGGTGGATTGGCGATCGCCCTCGGGTTGCTCGAAAGGCGTAAACCCATGCCTTTCGGCCCGTTTCTGGCTCTCGGTACAGCAATTACTGCTCTGTGGGGGGAAGCGATCTTATCTACTTACTTGCAGTTGTTTTTCCCGAATTTTAGTTTCTGATCTGCCCGTAGTCTAGCGATCGAACTTAATAATATCGGTTCAAAAATTGGTAAAATTGTCCCGTGTCTTGGATTACACTTAAAACCACTAGCTTTCGGTGGGAAGCGGAATTAATGCAGCAGCTCCTGGCTGCTCATCAAATCCCGGCCCGGATTGTAGACTTGGGCATAGCATCTTATTTGGGGGCTGGAAGTGCTACAGCCCTGCAAGTTCTTCCAGAACACCAGCCAACAGCATCGCTCCTCATCAGTCCAGTTGAAGATGAGCCAGAATCTGGTGATTAGTCATTAGTCATTAGTCATTAGTCATTAGTCACTAAACAACTAGCAATTGACAACTAGCAACTGACAACTAACAATTACTAATTACCAATTACCAATTACCAATTCCCAATTACCAATTACCACTTACTAATTACCAAGTTTTAATGTCTCTATTTGATTGGTTTGCAAATCGACGAAAATCAGTACCGAACTCCCAAGAACGGCCGGAACGAGAAATTGCGGACGGACTTTGGAATAAATGCGAAGCTTGCGGTGCCCTCAGTTATACCAAAGACCTGCGAGCAAATCAAATGGTTTGCTTGGAATGCGGGCATCATATCAGAGTTTACAGTGACGATCGCATCGAGCAATTGATCGATCCCAATACCTGGATGCCCCTTAACGAAGGACTGCACGCCACAGATCCCCTAAAATTTCGCGATCGAAAAAAATATAGCGATCGGCTGCGAGAATTTCAAGAAAAAACAGGCCACCTAGACGCCGTACAAACAGGCATCGGCCAACTCGAAAATTTGCCCGTCGCCCTCGGAGTCATGGAATTTCAGTTCATCGGCGGCAGCATGGGCTCGGTAGTCGGAGAAAAGCTGACTCGCCTCATCGAACACGCCACGCGGGAACGCTTGTCCGTCATCATTGTCTGCGCTTCTGGCGGTGCGAGAATGCAAGAAGGAATGCTCAGCTTGATGCAAATGGCTAAAATTTCCGGGGCTCTGGAACGCCACCGGGAAGCGAGACTGCTTTACATCCCAATTTTGACCCACCCGACCACCGGCGGCGTCACCGCCAGTTTTGCCATGCTGGGAGACATTATAATTGCAGAGCCAAAAGCTACAGTGGCCTTTACAGGCGGCCGGGTAATCGAGCAAACTCTGCGGGAAAAGCTGCCGGAAAATTATCAAACATCCGAATACTCCTTCGCCCACGGTTTTGTAGACTTGATCGTACCCCGGACTCAATTAAAGAAAACTCTCGGTCAGCTCATCAGCCTCCACCAGCCCCAGCCGTTCTTGGTAGGCTCGGAATTCGCCGCCCTCGATGGCAGCGACGGCCACGCTGTGCCAGAGCAGACTCACGCTTTCAAGCTTTCTCCCTAAGCAGTAGCGCCGGAGGATTGTCTGTTGGTGAGTCCGGGGGAGAGACGAAAAATTTCCTCAGAATGGCTCAAAACCAGGTTTCGAGGAAAAATATTGAGTTTGGTAGCCAGACATTCACGCAGACACCGGGTTTTGATCCCAGAGCACGCAAGTCCTATTGGTAATAACGACCCAGCAGTGGGATGATATTGATCGGAAGTTGATTGGCCCTGAAGTTAGGCTGGGCAAAAATGCCTAGTGGCAGTTAGCGGTTAGTTAGCTGGCGATCGAACAAAATCTCAGAACAAACTAACAGAACAAGCTAACAGCGCTTTCTGAAATTGTCCGGCTTTGAGTTAATAGCCGTCAACTCAATTTTGACCTGTCAGCGACCTAAAAATTATGGGTTTTGCAGACCTGTCCATCGCAGAAATAGCAGAGGACTTCAACGTCCCTGTTGAAGAGGTGATCCGCTTGTGTGACGAGTTGGAAATTGCCTACAAGCACCCTCAAACCCGTTTGGCTTTGGAGGATGTTAAGGCAATTATGACCACTCTCGAAAAAAGGCGCGACTCAAAACTTCTTGCAGATTAGATCGCAAAATTCCTCTACCTTTAAAGGTATGGCTGCACCAACTTTCGCCAGTTGTTGCAGAAAGAGCGAATTTTGAACAGAAATCTGTTTGCCAGCTATACTCTCTTAGCGTTCAATAATTTGCCGGATTTTTTTAAGGAGAACCATGCTTAAAAGATATTTCATTGCTCTGACCGCTGTATTCTTGACATTTCAGTTATTTGTCAGCAGTGCGATGGCTATCGAACTGAGTCCTGAACTTCGCACTCTGCCTTTGAATGACAAGGGTACTCCGGTAGTGCTGAGCCTCAAACAAGTTGAGCAAGGCAAACGCTTGTTCAATTCGGCTTGCGCTCAATGTCACGCTGCAGGCATGACGAAAACTGACCCCAACGTGAACTTGAGTCCGGAAACTCTGGCTTTGGCCAACCCGCCCCGGAATAATATTGAGTCGCTGGTGGACTTTATGAAAAATCCCACGACTTATGACGGGTTTGAGGAAATTTCGGAACTGCATCCGAGTATGAAGAGCGCGGATATTTTCGCGGAGATGAGAAATCTCTCGGATGACGATTTGTACGCCATTGCCGGTCACATTCTGTTGCAGCCGAAAATTGTCTCCAAGCAGTGGGCTGGTGGCAAAGGCGCTCGCTAATCGATTTTAAATTTTAGATTTTGGATTTGGGATGGGGAGAGGGCTGGGGTTTGGCAAGGATTGCTGGCTGGCTGTTTTTCTATCTAAAATCTGAAATCTAAAATTTACCCCCTGCTCATAGATTTTCGCCAGTCGAACCCGCCGAAATCAGCTTGTGGACTGGTTGAGGGCGACGAAAGCCAGAGTGAAACAAGAAAATTCGATTTGGTGAGCAAATGTTAGTGAATTATTGATGGTTCTGGGCCCTTATGCTGCATCGTGGTGTTTTTGTCTGCTTTCTGTTGGGGATGTTAATTATTTTGCCGCTCGTGCTGTTGGCTCCTCAACCTGTTTTGGCTGCTGCCGATTCTTACGTGAATAGGTATTTACAAGCCAGCGAACCTGTGGCTTTGGAGTTGGACTCAGAGGGACATACTCGGTTGTTTTCGGCTCAGGATTTGTCTGCCGGCAAGGTGTTGTTCGAGCAAAATTGCCTGAATTGTCACGTCGGAGGAGCTAATTTGCCGGATCCGACGATATCTCTGTCTTTGGCTGACCTCAAGGGAGCAACCCCTCCCCGCAACAACATCAATAGTTTGGTGGCGTATCTGAGAGAACCGATGACTTATGACGGTACTGAGGAGACTTTTTGGTGCCGCCAAGTGCCCGAAAGCTGGATGCCCCAAGCAGAAATCGAAAAATTGGCGGCTTTTGTGATCCGGGCCGCTCAGAAAGCTCCGGGCTGGGGCGTAGAGAATTTTGAGAGTTGAACTACCGCTGCAAAAAAGTGGTAAATTACTCGGGAGAAAGCGATGCGACGATCGCGATCGCGCCTGTTTTAACAGGTAAAATATCTAAAGAATCACCCTTTGCGTGTCCATTAGAGGAGAACTGCGTTGAAAAGACTCTTATCGATCGCCCTATTAGCGTTCGCAATTTTTACCGTCGGCTTTGGTCGCCCTGCTTTGGCAGGTGATGCTGTTAAAGGAGCTAAAGTCTTTAGCGCGAACTGTGCTGCTTGTCACATCGGTGGCGGCAACGTGGTTATGGCCCAGAAAACCTTGAAAAAGGCGGCTCTTGACAAGTACGGCATGAATTCTCTCGAAGCTATTACCACTCAGGTAACTAAGGGCAAAAATGCTATGCCTGCTTTCGGCGCCAAGTTGAAGCCCCAACAAATCGACGATGTAGCAACCTACGTGCTCCAGCAAGCTGAGAAAGACTGGAAAGGCTAAACTGCTTCTTTGAAGTCGGACAAGCTGGGCGGGCTTGATTTAATTTAAAACTTGTCCTCCCTCACGCACCCTCTCTCTCTCTTTGGCGAATAAATGTCGAGAAAGCAGCGATCTTAACCTGTTTGGGAAAGAGCGCCAGCAATCGGATTTTTATTAGCGATGGGGCGAGGGAGGGTAATTCTATTTTAGATTTTAGATTTTAGATTTTAGAATTGAAGATTGAAGATTTGAGATTTGAGAGTGCTAAATGCTGACTTTGGATAAATTGTCCAGCACCTTACATTAACAAGGCTTACGCATGGGGGCGCTTATTTAGGGTAATTCTATTTTAGATTTTAGATTTTAGATTAAAGAATTGAAGATTTTAGAGTGCTAAATGCTGACTTTGGATAAATTGTCCAGCACCTTACATTAACAAGGCTTACGCATGGGTGCGCTTATTGCCGCTTTCTACGAAAAATTTGCGACGAGTCAAGAGAAATCACCGAAGAAACGGGGTTTTTGAAATCAGGGCGTCCTCGAAAATTAATTACGAATTATTATTGCTGCGGTTCATAAATTAAAGTATGTGCTAGTATATAACCCCTTATTAGCAAAGCTTTGAAATCGAGATTAAAGTCGATCAGCAAAGTGGAGTCTACACCAGCCATGAATATAAAAACATCAGCAAAAGTTAAAACTCAAGTTAAAACTCTCGGAGACGCCGCATCTGGGGCGATTGAGAAATATTTCCGCAAAAGTGTAGCGCACGAGGCTGAAGTTCTCAAAGACAAAGATGCAGAAGAACTTCACCAAATGCGGGTGGGATTGAGACGTTTGCGATCGGCTGTAACGGGTTTTGCTCCGGTTTTAGATTGGCCAAAACAGGCTTCAGAAGGCAAAATTGGTAAGGTGGGGCGGATTCTGGGAACGCTCAGGGATTTGGATGTGATGCTCGAAAGTCTCCAAAACCGCTATTACCCGAATTTGCCCGCCCACGAACAGGAAGTTTTGGATAAGGCTTTGTTGAATTTGCTCAAACAGCGCCACCGGGCTTTGAAAGGGGTGAGGGCGATTTTAGAACACAAAACCTACGAATCGCTGAAGCAGTCGATCGAGGATTGGCTGGAACAACCGCAGTATCGGGCGATCGAACATTTGCCAATTGCTGAGGTTTTGCCGGATTTACTCTTACCTCAAGTCAGTGAGTTTTTCCTGCATCCGGCTTGGCTGCTGGGCACAGAATATGAGGATGGCAAAGTTAAAGTTGCTGATGACTTGAATGCTGAGGCTGTCGAAGAGAAGCTAGCAGCGGAAGGAACTATTCTGCACGATTTGCGGAAGCAAGCGAAGCGGGTTCGGTATTTGATGAATCTGTTTGGGGATTTTTACGGCGAGAGTTACGAAGTTTATGTCGAAGATGTCAAAGCTGTTCAGGAATGTTTGGGCGATATTCAAGACAGTGAAGTTTTAGGGGAGTTTCTGACAGATTTTGTCGAGCGCGATCTGAAAAAAGACTTGCCCAAATTGGCTGATATTTTGGCAAAAAATCGCTACGCAGCTTGGCAAAAATGGCAGGCTTTGCAGCGCAGGTATTTGAATTCGGAAATTCGGAAAGGTTTGCGATCGGTATTAATTCATCCTGTGGTTGAAGATGCTGCTAAGGTCGATTCGCCGCAGTAATTTATAACACGCATATCCCCGATTTCTCAAAGAAGTCGGGGGTTTAAAGTGCGATCGCGCTTTGGGAAAGAAAAGGGCGATCGCTCTTAGATGTGAGCATAAAGAGGGCTAAATATTTACTCTCTATCGTTTGCTAAAAGGAATGGGACATGAGGAATACAATCTCAATTACGACAACGCCATGAATAGGGGTTGCGCCAATCAGTTGTTTCAGCAAATGCCGTGCTACCGTATTGCTCTCTGCAAGCGCGTGTCATATCAACTGAAAAATCCCACCAAGGCCAAATTTTAAACAATGCCAGGGCGTAGCCACGATAACGCCATGAGTAAGCGTTTGGGTTGCTTCCAACCAATACAGGGTCTACAAGGTTGAATTGCACTTGCTTATTGCAGGCTCTTTGCAAATTAATCCCCCCAAGGACTCCTGCATTAACTGGTAGAGCTTCAAGAGACAAGCTCGCTGCTATTATTGCAGCAGTCAAGAATTTTTTTTAAATCATGGTTTGATAGATGCAACTCGATCGCAAGTTGTTGAAATGACTTCACTTGTATTGGTATAAACCAATGCTTGTGCATAGGAAGGTAATCCTTCCTTTTGGGAAGATGCTACACAGCAGACCACTGCTTGAATGAACTCCTCTGGATTTTGAGATTTGTACAAACTCGCATTGACTGTGTATTTATTCGTTTTGCTGAAAATACCTTCTTCAACTTGGGCATTTTCTTCTCCAGCAATAGTTTCGGAACCTTCATAATTAGCTGGCTGCACTCGGAGGCAACTTGCAGTGTACACTTTTTGTTCTACCAGTTTGGCCTTTTGAATTTGCTGCAAATATATAGGCACTGCAATTGCGGAAAGAATACCAACAATTAGAAGAACCACAAGCAGTTCAATTAAAGTAAATCCTTCGTTGAACTTATGATTGATTAAGTTTGGATTATTGAATTTGGTCATTTCCCACTATTTTTTTAGTAGGTTTGCATTATTTAATTTATAAATATATTCCTGCCTAAATTCAAGTTTGTCCAGTCGGAAAATGTCGGGAGTTTCACAACCGATAATGGTCGGAAAATGTCTGGATTTGACTGGTCATGCGGAAAATGTCAGATTTTGTCGGATATAATCGGGAAAACCCCGCACCTACCTGACAATGGACGTTGAAGAAATCTTAAAATTTGCTGACAACCTAGTTTTCGCCAAGACTGGAAAACATCTCGACAACGTGCAAGAGGCTATACTACTCGCTCGGTGCTTGGCAAGGTCAAAAATACCCGAAAATTGCAGAGGAAGCTCATTGTAGTGAGGGTCATGCTAGGGATGTTGCCTCGGAATTATGGAAGATACTCTCAGATGTATTAGGTGAAGCAGTTAATAAATCAAATTTTCGTTCCACCTTCAAAAGGTTGCAAATCTCTATCGTTTCATCAACTGTGGAGAAAAACTCTGTACAAATTGGTAATGTCAATGTCTGTGGAGACACTTTGCAATCTCCAGAAGTTCCAAAAGACCGCCCTCCACCGCAGAAAACACCCAACCCGAAATACGCCAAGACTTAAGAGACGCACCAGATATCACCTCATTTTACGATCGCACATCCGAACTCGCCACCCTACAACAGTGGATCGTACACGATCGCACCCGCCTAGTCGCAATATTAGGACTCAGCGGAATTGGCAAAACCAATCTCGCACTCCACCTCCTCCCACAAATCCAGCATCAATTTGAATATATAATTTGGCGAAGTCTCGGCACAGCCCCAACCCTCCACACTACCCTAAAAAGCCTAATTAAATTTTTATCTAATCCACCAGAAACCGAATTGCCAGCCACCACAGATGAACTGCTATCGCTGTTAATCGACAAATTGCGATCGCACCGCTGCCTCATCATCCTAGACGACGTACAAACAATTCTCAGCAGCGGACAAATAGCAGGCCATTATCGACCCGAATATGAAAATTACAGCACCCTATTCAAACGTATCGGCGAAACTTGCCACGACAGTTGCTTAATCGTAAATAGTTGGGAACCGCCTAGAGAAATTGTCGCATTAAACAGAGAAAACCCCCGCGTTCGCACCTTACCACTCCACGGTTTAGGTACAGCAGCGGGCGAAATCCTCAGAGAAAAAGGTTTACTCGAACCGGAGAAATGGGAAACCCTGATTAACACTTACCGAGGCAATCCCTTGTGGTTGAAAATAGTTGCAGCCATGATTATAGAATTATTTGGCGGTCGAGTGGCCGAATTCTTAAAATATGATACGCTATTCTTGGGAGAGGAATTGAAAGCAAGATTGCAGCAGCAGTGCGATCGCTTATCAGAATTAGAAAGACAGGTAATGTGCTACATCGCCAATGAAATCCAGCCGGTTTCTCTTTCTCAAATTCTCGAAAATGTGCAATTATCACCGGACGATTTATGCAATGCGCTGCTATCTTTGGGAAATCGAGCATTGATTGAAAAACAAGAACAGGATAATCAAGCGCTGTTCAATTTATCGCCAGTGGTAAGACAATATGTGAAAACTGAATATTCTCGCGAGGGAAGATGAGATGTAAGTCGTAAAGTGCGCACAGCGCACCATAAAAATGACTGCACATCAAGACTGTAACCACTTCATAAACTTATCCGCAGCAGTACCGATCGACTGTCCCACCTGTTTCTTCAAACGCCACCGCTGAAACGCTTGTTCGTAATCTTCCCCTTCAGTTTGATAAACATTCCAAGCATTCAGCGACAATCCCAATCCCCACGTTAGTAAAATGAAAAGCGACCAAGAAAGCTCGTGCGAGCCTGCTAGATTAAACAAAACTAAAAAAGTATTGATAATGCCGTACTTTGTCACATTTTTCTGCAACTTGCGACGACGGTAAGTGTTAAAAACCAGCTTTTCTTGAAATTCTCCTCTAGTTGCTAACCATTGCTGTTCCGCCGCCAGAATATCCGCTTCGGAAATGCCCAATTCCGCCGCAATCTCGAAAAGCTGGACTCTGGATAATTCCCCTTCATCCTGTCGCCGCGCGATCGCAAGCTGTAAAATACCTTGAGCATCCTCTGAGGCGTAAATTTGATTTATTTGACTTTCATTTGTCGCCATAACAAGTTTCCTATAATTCCTGACATCCTTTCTATGATAGATATAAGCGCAGTTAAACGGTAGGTAGTGACATTGGCGGATTTCAACACCTTTTTAAGAACAGGCATCTTGCCTGTTCCACAATAAGTCAATTCTCTTGTGGAACAGGCAAAATGCCTGTTCCTGATACAGCAGGTGCAAAAATCAATTTCACCCCAAAGTATACATCCAGCCATCCCTCGCGCAAATCCTCACAATTCCGTCCCAAACTACAGGCGTCGCCTCAAATGACAAACCCGGTTTAAATCTCCCCGATTCTATTACTTTTAAATTGTAAAACTCGCCTTTAGCATTCCTCAAAGCATTCTTATCCCCAGACTTCGCTCGTTCCCAGTTCAAAGTGAACAAATAAACACCGTTGTATCCCGCACTGATCAGTTTATTACCATCGGTAAAAATCGGAGTGGAAATTGAAGAACCAATCTCTTTTTTAAACACTATTACAGGAGTATCGTAAGACTGCTTTCGCCAAGGTACAGCATTTTTTTTACCTGTAGTCATATCTTGGGAACCGATGTACAAATTGCCGTCGATCGCATTTGTGGCAAACAGCGCCGGAAACTCCCCTGAATTGTACTCATCATTCAAAGCCACCGAGCCAATTATCCCCCCTTCCCAGCTAGAAAATCGGCGATTTCCCGTCGGCAAAAACCATTCGACACTGGCATTTGGTTCCTTATTTGGATTCAGCTTCAGCACGCCGCCGTTGCCCTGAATGTATTGTTTTTCGATAGCACAAAACAGTTTTCCAGATTTAGAAATTACAGCACTTCCGTCCAAATCTGAACCAGTATAGAAATCCCAGACTATCTTTTTAGTTTCAATGCTAATACCGTAAATATGACCGGAACCAGCAGCTATAAATATTCTATCTTTGAGCCTCGATGGCGATGATTCCGCTACCAAGTTCCCGCCGTGCTTGCTGATATCTCCTGCTGCATAAAGCTGTACTTCCGACAATATATTTGGCTGCTTAATTCCTTGTTTTAGCTTAGCCTTGCTTGTCGAACTATCAAGAAAATAGCCGATCGCATTTTCTCCCGCATTGAACAAAACGCCACCGCCGAGGTACAAAGCGCTGCTGTCGTTATCGCGGCTGTAACTGGGCGTTCTCCTGATGTCTAATTTCCAAAGTTCTTTGCCAGTTCTAAAAGATATTGCCCTAAAACTCGGCACGACATTGTTGCCACCACCGCCACTCCGGCTTCCCTGCAAAATCACAATTCTGTTTTCGGCGCTCGCTTTTTCATCGATATAAATAGTTGAGGATCCTTTGATTATATCATCAAACTTATAGCGCCAAACTTCTTTATTGGTAGCAATATCTATTTTGCGCAAATTGTGGTCATAAGCACCTATAATTAAATAAGTTCTTCCCCTGTCTCTGGTAATTGTCGGCTGTCCAGTCCAACCGGCGCCGCTCCAAACTACAGACCTCCTTCCCAGAAAAGTCCGGCCGCTTCCTAGTTGAAATTTGTCGATTAACTTCAAGCTTTTCGGAACACCTCTGCCGTAGAAGCGGCGCTGGTCGTTACCTAAAAATGTCGGTACTAATAATTCTATTTCTGGGTCTGCTTTCGCCAGAAAATTGTTAAAATTAGTTTCTAATAAAGCTGGGTTCGAGGATTCAGTTTGGCACAGTTTGAGAACAGCAGGAGGAACAGCCGCGCTCAGCAAAAATTGTCCTAGCTGGTGATTGAAGGTTCTCCGAGATGATAAACTCATGTTAGAGCGAGATAATCAGCCATCATATTAAAACATGATTATCGGCAACAACTCAACTAAAACAACTCGCGCTAAACTGCTAGAGAACTGACAAGCTTACCCAGCACGAGTTAAAGTATATTTGATTGTGGTCAACCGTCTTGCTCACTCCCAAAGCCTTTACCTGCGGAAACACGCCGAAAATCCGATCGACCGGTGGCCTGGGTGCGACGAAGCCTTAGAAACGGCCCGGCGCGAAAATAAACCGATTTGGCTGTCAATTGGCTACTTTAGCTGCCACTGGTTTAGGGTGATGGAAGGAGAAGCATTTTCCGATCGCGCGATCGCACAATACATGAATTCGCACTTTATACCCGTAAAAGTCGATCGCAAGCTGTAAAATACCCTGAGCATCCTCTGAAGCGTAAATGTGATTTATTTGACTTTCATTTGTCGCCATAACAAGTTTTCTATAATTCCTGACATCCTTTCTCTGATAGACATAAGCCCAGTTAAACGGCAGGTAGTGACATTGGCGGATTTCAACCCCCGCACATTTGAGTGAGTGAGACTCCTGACTATTGGAGTGGAAATCGAAGAACCGATATATTACCTCAACTTTAAACTAATTAATTGCCCGAAGCTTGACTAATTTTGCGATCTCGTTTCAACATATATTGATAAAATATCCCAAACAAAATCACCGCAATCATCCCCACCACTAAAGAACCTTCACCCTCATGCCAATATTTAAACAAATCTAGGCGATTAGATGCAACTAACAAGGCCATTGCCGCCACTCTAAAACCATTAATAATAAAACCAAAAGCCACAGCGACCCCTATTACCAAAGCTTTATTTTGTTTAGTAGGAAACATCAACAAACAAACAACAGATAAACCTAATAAGTAATTCATTGCCTCGATACCCGAACATCCCCCATCTACAAACACCCTTCCTGTCGGTAAAGCAACATAATTACCCTCACGTGTTACATTAAAACCCACATACCACAAAGAATAATAAGCAAACTTAGCAGTAAACGACGTAATAATACCCTCTAAAGGTGACGTAAGTACACTGGGGATGCCATGAAAAAATAGTATTACCAATTCACGCCAATATTGTTTTAAATCCTGAAAACCTACCGCAATCAAGAGCAAACCTAAACCTGATAAAAAAGGTGCAATTCTTAAAAAAGGATCGAATTTACTGGAAAGCATAGCACTTTTAAATAAAATAAAAGCTATTAATATTGTCCCAGCGACTATCGATAATACGTCACTTTTTCCCTCACTCTGTTTGAGAATATCCTGCTTGTCCCAAAGTAGGGAACCCACAGCTAACCAAAAAACTATACTCATCCAAAAATGAGCAATATCCCCCAGTTTCCACAGGAGTGTCATATTCAGGGTTACTAAAGCTGTGGCGACAAGGATTAGCCCAAAAAGTTTTCTGTTGAACATTTTGATATTAGTTATTAGTTGATTGATTAGATCGATACTTCAGACCGTTTTTGATCGCCAACCCTACAAAAAGGGTTTCAAAGCAATTCGGCAATCGAGCTACAAACGGAAAATCCAGGGTTTCAGACTACAAAGTAAAAATAGTCCGGACTCTTGTTAGATGATATCATAAAAATAGTACGGGATGTGGGCAACTCAGTAGCTTAAAACCTTCCTAGGGAAACGAGACTTCGGCTACGCGAGCCTGCATCGCAGGGGGGATTTTCATCCCCGTAAATCTTTGATCGGATGGTAGTAGACACTCTCGATGTTGATGGATGGGTGAGACTCAGATGCAACGCATAGCTCAGCATTAGGACACCTAGTTAAAAGACAACTACTCGAAATGATTAGTTTGGTGTCTAGCAGCCACTTACTCAGCCCCTGCAAGCAAAGACTAACAAGTGAGTGAATCAACAAAATTAAAAACTAGTAGCCTCAATGCTGCTTGCATTTCTTGAGAGTAGACGCAATTGGCAGCGCCCATCGCGTGACACTGAGGTTCGAGTAAATACGGTCGCTCGAGTTACAGTTCGAGCAACGATTGACGGTGATTATCTCCTTTTAAAGAATCGAGCCTGTCTTTAGACCTGAGAGTGTCCAGTCCTTGAAATAAAGCCATCAGTCCTAGACGCACGCAGGACCTTCACCCAGGTTTCTGCGTCAATATCTCAAGGAATCATCCAGGATTTTTCGGAGAAACCGGGTTTTTTTTGTCTTAGTCCTAACCATAGGAAACCTGGTTTTTTGATCGAACCAGCAAATAAATTTGTAGGGTGGGGGAGCATCCTTACTTGGCGAGTCCGCCTCTTACCCCGTTAATTGGGACACTCCGCACCTGATTAGTGAGGTAAGTTCCCGCCAAAAATTGTGCGTCACCCTGAGGGGACGACGCACCCTACTGATATCGTTTCCGGTTGCATCGGAATGATAAATTAGAGGGCAATCCATGAATGATTTTTACAAGTCGCCACCTATCTCGGCGCAATTTTCAGTTGTTCGATTCACAGTCAACAGTCAACAGTCAACATCATTCCGGTGCAACCGGAATTGATATGACTACCCCCCGTGCACGGGGGAAAACAGGAGTCAGGAGTACGATCCTTGTAGATTAAAGGTTTTAGCAATCTGAGAGTCCTAACTGCCCTCTTCTAGTGCTTTAAATAACAGACCAAAAAACCTGGTTTCAGGCTGAAACCAGGTTTTTATATCTCTCATAAAATAATCAGTAGGGCCGCGCGGGCCGGGAGCGAAAACCAGTTCAAATGATAGCCTATGGAGCTTTTTGAGCCTGAGCCCGTTGCTTTTTGAACATAGTACCAAACCCAACAGCAGCTCCCGCAGCAAGCATTGTTAAAGGTTCAGGAGTATTTTCTGTGTTGCCACTGCTGCTGCTGATGTAAGAATCGCTTTGACCATTTGGTAAGGCTTGAACGTGCAAACCTAATTTTAAGGCACCGCTATTCAAAGCGGAAATTACGAGATTATAATCACCCGTAAAGCTCAATCCCAAACTTTCGCCAGCTTGGATACCAAATGCATTACCAACACCATTGTTACTTGAGAAGGCATAGTTTGTGGTGAAGCCATTACCACCTTGAGGGAGCTGATCGTTACTCAGACCACCACTAAAGTCTACCTGACCAACGTTACCAATGTTAACCAAGGGAGCAGACAGATAGGTATCATCATCAAAAAAAGAGTTCTTATCATCAAAAAAAACTTTACTGATAAACATACTAGGAGCGGCCACATCTCCAGAGTTTTTGATGTTAAAAAGAACGGAGCCACCCAGGTCAACTACGTCAAATGTAAAGCTATTTACATAGGCATCTCCCGGCGTATCCCCACCAGCGATATTACCAAAGCTGAAGGCCCAGGCCGGTGCTGCCGATACTGCACTAACAGCAGCGACACCGACAACAGCTAACAGCGATTTGACTAAAGTTAATGGGGATTTCATCCTAGGCACCTTAATTTTTAGGTAGAGTGGAATTGGGTTCTTTTCCTTCACATCTTCAAGATAAACCGAAACAAAAGTTAACGCAATGAGGTTTGATGAAGATTTGATGAAGATACTGCCCTCTTCTACTGCTGCTTTAAATAACAGACTAAAAAACCTGGTTTCAGGCTGAAACCAGGTTTTTATATCTCTCATAAAATAATCAGTAGGGCCGCGCGGACCGGGAGCGAAAACCAGTTCAAAGGATAGCTTATTCAGCTTTTTGAGCCTGAGCCCGTTGCTTTTTGAACATAGTACCAAACCCAACAGCAGCTCCCGCAGCAAGCATTGTTAAAGGTTCAGGAGTATTTTCAGTGTTGCCACTGCTGCTGATGTAAGAATCGCTTGCACCATTTGGTAAGCCTTGAACGTGCAAACCTATTTTTAATTCACCGCTATTCAAAGCGGCAATTACGTTATTATAATTAGCCTTAAAGCCCAATACCAAAGTTTCGTTAGCTTGGATACCAAAGGCATTACCAGCACCAGGGAGACGTGAGAAGGCATAGTCTGTGGTGAAGTTATTACCACCTTGAGGGAGCTGAGCGTTACTAGCACCACCATTAAAGGCTACCTGACCAATGTTACTAACGTTAGCCGAGGGACCAGACAGATAGCCATTATCATCAAAAAAAACTTGACTGATAAACATACTAGGAGCTGCGGCATCTCCCGAGTTTTTGATGTTAAAAAAAACAAGTGATAAACCCTGGTCAACTACGTCAAATGTAAAGCTATTTACATAGGCATCTCCCGGCGTATCCCCACCAGCGATATTACCAAAGCTGAAGGCCCAGGCCGGTGCTGCCGATACTGCACTAACAGCAGCGACACCGACAACAGCTAACAGCGATTTGACTAAAGTTAATGGGGATTTCATCCTAGGCACCTTAATTTTTAGGTAGAGTGGAATCGGGTTCTTTTCCTTCACATCTTCAATATAAACCGAAACAAAAGTTAACGCAATGAGGTTTGATGAAGATTTGATGAAGATACTGCCCTCTTCTATAGCCTTTCTCAGATAGATGAAGTACAAGTGTAGATTTTAGATTTTAGATTTTAGATTTTAGATTTTAGATTGGGGGATTGGGTAATTGTTAATTAATTGGTGAATACCTCATCTTTCCGAGAACCGCTATACTGCTGCTTTAAATAACAGACTAAAAAACCTGGTTTCAGGCTGAAACCAGGTGTTAGACCTCTCATAAAATAATCAGTAGGGCCGCGCGGACCGGGAGCGAAAACCAGTTCAAAGGATAGCTTATTCAGCTTTTTGAGCCTGAGCCCGTTGCTTTTTGAACATAGTACCAAACCCAACAGCAGCTCCCGCAGCAAGCATTGTTAAAGGTTCAGGAGTATTTTCAGTGTTGCCACTGCTGCTGATGTAAGAATCGCTTGCACCATTTGGTAAGCCTTGAACGTGCAAACCTATTTTTAATTCACCGCTATTCAAAGCGGCAATTACGTTATTATAATTACCAACAAAGCTCACTGGAAAACTTTCGCCACCTTGGAGACCCCCTCCATTACCACCACCAGGGTTACGTGAGAAGGCATAGTCTGTGGTGAACTCATTACCCCCTTGAGGGAGCTGAGCGTTACTAGGACCACCACTAAAGCTTACCTGACCAATGTTCGTACCGTAAAGCGAGGGAGCAGACAGATAGCCACTATCATCAAAAAAAACTTTACTGATAAACATATTAGGAGCTGCGGCATTTCCCGAGTTGAAGATGTCAAAACGAACTGAGCTACCCTGGTTAACTACGCTATATGTAAAGCTATTTACGTAGGCATCTCCCGGAGTATCCCCACCAGCGATATTACTAAAGTTGAAGGCCCAGGCCGGTGCTGCCGATACTGCACTAACAGCAGCGACACCGACAACAGCTAACAGCGATTTGACTAAAGTTAATGGGGATTTCATTGTAGGCACCTTGATTTTTAGGTAGAGTGGACTCGGGTTTTTTTCCTTCTCATCTTCAATATAAACCGAAACAAAAGTTAACGCCATGAGGTTTGATGAAGATTGGATGAAGATACTGCCCTCTTCTACTGCTGCTTTAAATAACAGACTAAAAAACCTGGTTTCAGGCTGAAACCAGGTTTTTATATCTCTCATAAAATAATCAGTAGGGCCGCGCGGACCGGGAGCGAAAACCAGTTCAAAGGATAGCTTATTCAGCTTTTTGAGCCTGAGCCCGTTGCTTTTTGAACATAGTACCAAACCCAACAGCAGCTCCCGCAGCAAGCATTGTTAAAGGTTCAGGAGTATTTTCTGTGTTGCCACTGTTGCTGCTGATGTAAGAATCGCTTGCACCATTTGGTAAGGCTTGAACGTGCAAACCTATTTTTAAGCTACCGTCATTCAAAGCGGTAAGTACGTTATTATAATTAGCCGCAAAGGCCAATCCCAATTTTTCGCCAGCCTGGATACCAAAGGCATTACCAGCACCATTGTTACTGAAGAAGGCATAGTCTGTGCTGAAGTTATTACCACCTTGAGGGAACTGAGCGTTACTAGCACCACCCGTAAAGGCTACTTCACCAACGTTATTAACGTTAGCCCAGGGAGTAGAGGAAGAAGACAGAGACCCATTATCATCAAAAAAAACTCCAGCGATAAACATACTATTAGCGGAGGAATTTCCAAAGTTAAATATGTTAAAAACAGCTAATCCACCCTGATCCTCTAAAGTAAATCCAAAGTTATTTGCATAGGCATCTCCCACCGTATCCCCACTAGCGATATTACTAAAGTTGAAGGCGGAGGCTGGTGCTGCCGATACTGCACTAACAGCAGCGACACTGGCAACAGCTAAAAGAGATTTGACTAAATTTAATGGGAATTTCATGGTATGCACCTTAATTTTTAGGTTGAGTGGTATCTGGTTCTTTTCCTTCACATCTTTAATATAAACCGGAACAAATGTTAAAGCAAGTAGGTTTGATGAAGCTTTGATGAAGATTGGGAATCGGGTTTTTTTCCTTCACATCCTCAAGATCGACCGACAGAGAGGTTAACGCAATTAGGTTTGATGAAGATTTGATGAAGATTGTAAAGACGCTCATTGGACTTAGCCAAAATGCCTGATTGATGGTCTCTAACTAAGTATTTTCTCGCGTACATCTAAAAATGGGGCTACTGTCACCCGGGCTTTAGTCCTGAATTTTGCTTCTTGCAAAAAGATGCTATAACCCTCATTCCGTGGGGTGTCACACTGCTGAATTACTCATAAAGCTCTATTTTGCAAGTGAGGAATTATGCCTGTGAAAGGTTTTTTATCCGTTAATGTACGGTAGAAAAGTCTAATTGAGAGCTTTATTGCTTGATAAAAACAAGTAAAAACCGAGGGTGACAGTTGAGGGTGCCCAATGTGGGCTATAACTAGGGACAAAATCTTGGAGCCTATGCGGTGCGCGGATTCTGGGTTCCAGATTCAGGAAAAATAGCCATTTAGAGAGACTAAAACTAGCCATCTATACTAAATCAGTTGTACCGCTGTACGCCTAACCGTAATGTTTCAGGAAAAAACGACGGCGAAAGTCAAACCAATAGGTAGGGATAGGTTTTGCTGGCCTTTATTATCTGTTACCCCGGAATTGGAGTTTAGATGTTCACGGTGCGATCGCACGGCTGCGCTTGGCTTGCGGAAAAATCAGCTAAGAGGGCTATGTTGATTGCCAATTCTTGGATGTCGGTCTTTACCCTTGACATAGCAGGATAATAGCTCAAAAAAAAACTGCCTGCGATCGTTAAGGGCACACAGCATCAGGGCAGAAAATTGAGAGTTCACCAAAAATTCTCAAATCTGCCTGCTATGAAGTTTGAACAATGACAGAAATGGAGTCAACAAGCCGATCGATGGCTGACCCAAGCCGTATCTGCTACCTTTGAACCGGTTTGGGCCCTGATGAGGACTCGCCACGTCTCATGTTTACCAGATGAGGCCCGCTGAGCCGTTATTTCGGCGTGAGTGTAAGAGCGTCTATGAGGCGCTGCAAGATTGTAGACCAGACGCTGGAAAAATTTATGCAAAAATATACATATATATAGATGTCACAAGTGCAACGCCCAGTATTGGCCTGACGACCATACAGCGTGGTTGAGGCCTGATGCACGTACCCTCAAAGAGCGTAATGAACGTCAACCTACCGCCTCGCCTCACGGCATACCTGTAGGTATCGGTCAAGGATATATAGCCTTTCTCCGATAGATGAGGTACAAGTTTAGATTTTAGATTTTAGATTTTAGATTTTAGATTGGGGGATTGGGGAATTGTTAATGAATTGGTGAATACCTCATCTTTCCGAGAACCGCTATAGTACGATCGCACCGATACCGCACGGGCGATCGTCCGTGGCGCACTTTTGTTAAGACACGAAGGTCTTACCAGTTGGGAAAACCCGGTAAAGGCGCTCAACAATGAGCAGTATCTCCAGCATTGACCTCTGGCCTTATTTGATAGTGAGTAGGGGTGTGCCACTCTGGTAGAAGCTTTCCAAAGCCATGGAAGCAGATAAAAGTCATGGGTATTCGTTCTCATCGTTGCTTGTGGTCAGCTCCTCCACCCGTCAAGTAATAGAGGACGACCAAAAACTCACGGGAACCAGTTTAAGCTTAACGACTCTCAAAGCTGGTGGAAGAACAAACTCTGGAATCCCTTGAGTCAATCGATTTTAGATTTTAGATTTTAGATTTTAGATTAACCCCACGGATAAATGCTCTTTCTTGAGGATTTTCGATTTTCGAAAAGGGATTGATTCCATGGATAAATCACGTGGCGGGTACCACCTTGGAAATTCGCTTGTCAAAATTCGGAAAAATCAGGTCCAGGAAATGGGATAATTTGCATTTTCTCGGCAGTACCAAACATTCGATCACTCTGATTAGGATCGCGAATTAAATAACTTACAATTTTAATTATTATTGTGGGATGGGCGTCCCGCCCGTCCTTTTTGGACGGGC
>NZ_JAUBVJ010000088.1:0-33630 GCF_036702785.1 Microcoleus sp. AR_TQ3_B6
CAAACTTGATTATAGGTTTGAGTTCGGTTCACAGAGATCGAGTCTATTTGCGGTTTTTTGTCAAGTACAATTTATACTAAATTAGATGAGCTTACCCTGAGATTACTAGATTGACATTCAGGACAAATCATAGCTGAATTTTCGTTGATTGTTAGCGCTCAGCATACCACAACTGTGCAACGCCCCTGGTTGATTCCCCGGTAAATCGATAGCGAATAAGGAAGCCACAATTTCTATAAACGGATAGGGGGGAAACTCAAATTTGCCCATCCAAGACTTGGAATCGCGAAAGCTAGGTCAAGGAATAATTAAACTTTAACTCTGTACAATAAATTATTAGTCCTTACTGCATCTCCTCCACCATACCTCTTATGTCAGATCAACCTGCACTCCTAATCGAGCTGTTCCGTGCGGCATCCTCCGCCTTCAACGCGCTAGACATTGACGCTGCCCTTGCCCTCATGACTCCGGACGTGGCGAAAGCCGAAAGCGTTCAAACGTGGTTTTGTCCGTGGGGCTCAAGAAGTTCGCGCTTACTGGACAGAGCAATGGAGCGAGATCAATCCGCACATCGAGCCGATTTCTTTTTACTCGGAGGAGGTCGGGCGCATTTTGGTCGATGTGCATCAGGTCGTGCGTGACGAAGTTGGATCAGTTCTTGCCGATGAGCACGTGGGTCATCGATTCCCTTTGAACACAGCTTGATTCAAGCTATGGAAGTCTGTCCACTTCCATCGTCCATCCCTAATGCCTAACCACGCGGTTCAAAGGTGGCGTCTTTGGCATTGCCGAGACATTCATAAGCAAGTTGACGAAATTCCCGTAATTGTTCAAACTTCATGGCAGGTAGATTTCAGATTTTTAGCTGCATTCTCAATCTTCTACCCTTACGCTGTCTGTTGAAACTATCGCAGACAGTTTTTTTCTGTTGCAAGTCTCCCAGAACGTTGACGGTCGCTGGCATCTATCTTATGGTTGAGTCTGATAGCTGGTTGCCAGCGACCATTGCCGTTCTTGAGAACTGTTCGCTAGTCTCAAAGCTATCGCAGTTTTTGACCTGCTTAGTCTAAACTCCAATAATCTATATTCTCAAAGACAAAGCTACTTCTATGGATCATTTACCTGTTAAGCCAGGGCTGAAGTTTGAAAATTGCGAAAACATCCAAAGTTAATACTTTTGTAAAGACCGGAGCACAATCTCCAAAAGTTGAATTAATATCTGCTAGTATAAATCTGATTACAATAGACTTATCCCAAAAATACGGTCAAGAACAGGCATCCTGCCTGTTCTACAACACTTATGGGAGAGATTCAATACACCCCAATCACCCAATTGTCTTCCATCAGGAGTTTTGCTAATTTTTATCCGAGTCATTTCGGTAGAAATGGAGTTTTAATGTTGGACTATACTTTTCCATTTAAATCTCAAACAGCTTATTACCATTCCAATTGATGGGAATTTGTATCGCTTTTGACGAATTGCCAATTCCGAATCATTGGATCATCTAAGAAAAGATTCCCGATCGAATCAATCTGTTTTGATCGCCACTTGTTCATGCGAGTCTTTCATCAGAAAACCATGATTCAAGACTTGAGCCAAACCCTGAGAGCGCTTTTAGACCAGCCCGGTTTACCCGAACCTCTTGCATCGGCAGAGATTGCATTCGATCGCCCGATCGAACAATTTAATCCCCAAACAACCACGATCGATCTCTTCCTCTACGACATTCGGGAAAATTTAGAACTGCGGAGCAACGAACCGGACCTTGAAATCGATTTCAGCAGTGGAATGGCGACTCTTCGCCGTCCCGCCATGCGAGTCGATTGCACCTATCTGATTACGGCATGGCCCGTGGGAGGGATGGAAATTGCCCTGCAAGAACACCAGCTTTTGAGCCAGGTGCTGCAATTGTTTGCACGCTACCCAACGATTCCCGAACCCTTTTTGCAGGGGGGTCTGGGAGGACAAGAACCCCCTCTGCCACTGACGATTTCCGCCGCTGACGGACTCAAAAACCCTGCGGAATTTTGGACGGCGCTGAGTAGCCCTTTGAGAGCCTCGATCGCCATCCGGGTGACACTTTCTCTGAGTTCCGCCGACGCTGAAACCCTACCGATCGCGATCGCTCACAAACTGAGTCTGAACGGGGAAATTGGCTACCAATTTGGCGGACAAGTCACCGATGCGAGCAACAAACCGATCGTAGATGCAACCGTCACATTAGTCGAACGGAACGTCTCTGTAACCACGGATGCCGAGGGCTGCTACAGATTCAGCGCGGTTCCTGCCCAGACCTATATCTTACGAGTGAAGCGACCCAACATCACCGATCGAGATTTCCCAATAACCGTTCCTCCCCTGACTGCAAGTCAATATAACGTGCGCGTGTGATTTGGGGTTTGTTCTATTACCCATTACCCATTAACTATTAACTCGGAGTAAATCTATGCCACAGTACCTATCTCCCGGTGTTTATGTTGAAGAAGTTCCACCTAGCGCCCGTCCGATCGCGGGTGTAGGAACGAGTACAGCAGGGTTTATCGGGATTGTGCCAGATACACTCACAATTCCGATCGAAGCTGTCAGAAATGAAAAGGTTGCCACAGGAGATGACACGGTTAAAGCGTTTAAGTTACAAAAATATCCCGTTGACACCACCGCCGAAACCTTTAAAGTCTACGTCAACGGTACGGCAGCAACAGTAACCCTTACCAACGACGGTCAGAAAAAAGAATCAACCGTCACGTTCAATACAGCGCCAGTTAAAGATGCGAAGATTACTGCCGATTATACAGTCATTTCTACCTTGACAGTCGCTGCCGAGAAACAAGAGAAACTGTGTACGAATTTCAGCAAATTTAAAGAGTTTTTTGGCGACTTTTCCACCGATTTGGATCAAAACAAACTCGCCCATGCCGTCTACGGTTTCTTTAACAATGGTGGGACAACTTGTTATGTCATTCGGATTAAGGATAAAAACGGTCTGGAAGCTGCGCTAGCCCGATTCGCGGCAATCGATGAAATTGCGATCGTCGCCATTCCAGGAATTACGACCGAAGCGGAACAAGAAGCCGTTCTCGTTCATTGCGAAAACCTGAAAGATCGAGTGGCAATTCTGGACGGGCAACAAAATCCCAAAGCCTTTACCAAAGAACTGATTCAAGCTGCTACTAAAGATAGTACCTACGGAGCCATTTACTTTCCTTGGATTAAGGTTGATGACCCAGTTCAAAAAATCCTCAAACCTGGCAGCGATGGCACTGTAATCGTTCCTCCTAGCGGATATATTGCTGGAGTTTATGCTCGCGTCGATAGCGAGCGGGGCGTTTATAAAGCACCTGCTAATGAAGGAATTCGCGGTGCATTGGATGTCGAATATCGCCTGACTCAAGCCGATCAAAGCTTGCTCAATCCAGGTGGAGTTAATGTCCTTCGTGCCTTCGGTGGCAACATCAAAATTTGGGGTGCACGGACGATGGGTGGCGATGCCAATGCTGAGTTTAAATACATTAGCACGCGCCGCTTATTTAACTTCTTGCGCGAGTCAATCGATGACGGAACTCAATTTGCTGTATTTGAACCCAATAGTAAATCGTTGTGGCAGCAGATCGTTCGCAATGTCAGCGATTTTCTATTAGGACAATGGCGCGATGGGGCGTTGTTTGGCGATACACCAAAGCAAGCCTTTTTTGTCAAGTGCGATGCCGAAACCAACCCATCTGATGTGCGAGAACGGGGACAAGTGGTGACAGAAATTGGTGTGGCGATCGTCAAACCGGCTGAATTTGTGATTTTCCGCATTCAACAGATTACAGGTAGTTAATATAGCAATCCCAAACCGGTTATAACCTTCCACGCTAGTTCTTCAGCTCGCACGACAAAGATTATGGCTTGGATGGATAACACAACCCCTAAGAGGACTGCTGTAAATTCAACGTTCAACCTTTCACCATTCAAAAAAGGAGAATAACTCATGGCGAGAGTAGATCCGTATAAAAACTTTCGATTTCTTGTGGAAATTGATGGCATTATTCAAGCTGGCTTTTCTGAATGTACCGGCTTTGGTTCGGAAGTTCAAGTGGTGGAATATCGGGAAGGAGGCGATCCAACAACCGCTCGCAAACTATCGGGAATGGCAAAATATTCTGATATTACATTGAAGTGGGGAATTACGGACTCCAGAGAGCTGTATGACTGGCATTTAGCCGCAGTTAACGGCGATATACAGCGCAAGAATGGTTCGATAGTCACTTTCAACGATAAGGGTGAGGAAAAGGTGCGCTGGAACTTCTTTAGTGCTTGGCCGAGCAAGTACGCTGGCCCAGGTTTTAATGCTAAGGGAAACGATACGGCGATCGATACGCTAACGGTGGTGTGCGAACGAATGGAAAGGGCTTAAGTAGTGGGGAATTAGCCCTCACAAACCCCTCTCCCTCAATTTTGGAAAGGGGCTTAAACCCCGCTCGACTTCTTTTCACAAACAGGACTTAGGCATAGACAATTACATATAGCGAGTGCAAATGTCATTTGCCTCTAAAGATGTGCTTCAAAGGAAAATTTGCGTTAGTCCTGACAAAATCCAAACTCTAAAATCGTATCTATGTTTCGAACCGAGTACGAATTTACACTGCCAATGGGTTATATAGATGCGGAGGGAAATCTGCACCGCGAAGGCGTGATGCGGTTAGCCACTGGTACAGATGAAATTCAACCGTTGAAAGACCCTCGCGTACAAGCAAATCCAGCTTATTTAATCGTGATTTTGCTGTCGCGGGTCGTCACGCGCCTCGGTTCTTTAGAGGCAATTAACCCGAAAATTATTGAGAGTTTATTTGCCGCCGATCTGGCTTATTTGCAGGAGCTATACAACCGCATGAATAGCAACGGAACGAGATCTATTGAGGTGTTGTGTCCTCACTGTCAGCAAGCATTTGCTGTGGAGTTAGACCAACCGGGGGAATTTTAGGCTACCCCCTCGATCGCATTTATGAGGAGGTAGCCTATGTTGCTTATCACTTTCACTGGAATCCGGAATTACTCATGGATATGGAACACTCAGAACGGCGGCGCTGGGTGGAGGAAGTTGCCCAAATTAATCGGCGATTGAATGAGGAGGAGTAGTTAATAGTTGAGAGTTGATAGTTGAGAGTTGATAGTTGAGAGGTTGGCGAATGGAATTCACGCCTACTCAAATCAAAGTCCGCCTATGCGGACTAATCAATTTCTTAACCCAGGTAGGTGGGTTTCGATCCTGTAGTCGCGGTTTCAACCGCCCGATCTTCCATAAAAACCAAAATCTAAAATCTAACATCTAAAATGAATGAGCCTTTATCAGTCGGAGGAAACGAACAGCAAGCGGTGAATGCTTCGACTTCACCAGCAATTTTGCAGCGCTTGCACCAGCGATTATTGCAACCTTATGGGGCGATTAATACCCAGCAACTTCACTGTCATGCCGATCGCACTCAAACCCTGACAACACGACTGATACAACGATCGGATTTACCTGCACAAATTCAATCGCGCTATCAAGTGGAGAAAGCTAGCTCGCCGGAATGGGTTTCACGGTTCAACGGACAGCGAACTGAGAGTCCAGGTGGGGTTCACTATGAGATGGCACAGCGAGTTGTCTCGGATGATATAGGGGAAACTTATGCGGATGAGCGATCGCAGATACAGACACTTGACTCGCATATGGAAACCGTCCCAGAACGTGCAATCTCATCCCCTCCAAAGGTCACTCCAACTGCGCCATCTTCTATCCAGCGGAAAGAAACACCAACACCAGAAATCCCCTCTACAACTGCGAGATCGGAACAGTTTCGAGTCAGTCGGCGAGCAATCCCTTCAACAATTTTTCCAACAATCTCTCAATCTATCAGCGAATCGACGGGGACACAATTGAATGCAGAAACTAAATTGATGCGTGCAGAATCTTCACCCGATACCCAAATTGAACCCTCTCAAACCCCAGCAAGTACGGTGAATTCTCCGATTTCAGTTCAAACCAAATCTGACGTATATTTTGATAGTGGGAGACAACAAGCAACAAGCAACAGGCAACCGGAAATGGTAGAAAGTTTAGTTGATTCTAGTCAAATCCGCGATCGCACGGCGGATGTTTTGCCGACAATCAAAGTCGCAATCCCGATTCAGCAACCGGAATCTCATTCTCTAGGAAAAATCCGGCGATCGCTTTCTACGCCAACTCAAAACCCTCAAATCCAAAAGGAAGCCGATATTATCTCTCAGAAAATAGATGTTTTACCCACTGTTAAATCAGAAAATTTTAAAGTAAAACCAATGCAACCGATAGAGTCTTCTTTAGAGAAGAAAGTATTGATGCGCTCGCCTCAAAGTTCCGACTCTTTTGCCGAGACTTCAGAACTACAAGAAAACGATCGAACTCCAGTTTCTCCGTTTCTAAAGACGGAATCTTTACCCAGTGTTAATTTACCCAAAGTTAAAATCTCCGCTACCCAACTCTCTTCGATCGCCTCACCCATTGTGCAGTCGAAATTTCTTTCTCTCTCTCCCAAATCAGGTTCTCCAATATCAGGTTCTTCAATATCGGGAAATCAAGAAAGGGGAGTCAGCAGCGAGGGCAACTTTTCGCCTCCCTTTGTCAAGCCGACTTTGATTCAACGGCAAGAAGACATTGCTGCACCGGCGGAACCCCCAACTCCGGCGATTCCACCTGCCGCGCCACCCGCAGCAACTCCTGCTAGCGGTGAGGTAGATGTTGCTGAAATTGCCGAACAAGTGAGTCGAATTCTGGGTCGCCAGATGATTGTAGAACGCGAACGTCGGGGGTTAAATTCATGAGTCCGGGATTAGCCAAATTAACGATAACACCCTTCGCCAAAAAAGGCGATCGGTACGAACGATTAGCACCCATTCCCGTGCTATTTAATCCGGAATCTTATTCGATTGCCAAAGCCGTCACTTGGAGTCCACCACAAAACTCTGGCGGTGGCGGAGGGGCAAAAACACAAAGTAAGGTGAATGCACCGATTATTTCCTTTGGTGGTGGTGGAAGTCGTCAATTGAGTTTGGAATTGTTTTTTGATGTCACTGCACCCATTGAAAGAAACGGTCAAAAAATTGTCATTCAGGATGTGCGAGAAGAAACCAATAAAATTGTCACCCTCACCCGCATCGAACGAGATGAAGATCAACCGAGAGTCTGCGAAATTGCCTGGGGAAAATCTCCTGTTGGTTCTGATTTTCCATTTGTGGGTGCAATTAGCAGCCTGACGCAAAAGTTTGTCCAGTTCAAACGAGATGGCACGCCTGTTCGCGCTAATTTAACGGTCACCTTAATCGAGTTTCTCGATCCCAAATTGGATAAGTTGCGAACCGATCCAGAATTAACAACTCACGTTATTAGAGGAGGAGATAGCCTTAGCAATATTGCGGCAGAATTATATCGCGATCCAACTCGTTGGCGAATTATTGCAGAAGCCAATAATATTGACGATCCGCGCTATTTAGAAGTAGGACGCAGACTCACAATTCCTAAAATTCGGTAATTGGTAATATTATATGCCCATTCCTCAACCTAGTGGTCCACTTGTTCCCGATTTTGATATTCTCATCAACGGTTCGCCGCTGTCGGTGGAGATGGAGTCTCATGTCATTGAAGTCGCGATTGAAGAAGATGTCATGTTTCCCAGTATGTTTGCGATCGCAATATCGGGTTCTGCCAGTCGCGCCGCAGAAATGGAATGGATGAACGATCGCATTTTTGCGATTGGTAATGAAGTGGAAATTCGTATGGGATATGCCAACGATTTGGCAACCATTATCGTCGGTGAAATTACCAGCTTAGAACCCGAATTTGCCCAGAATCGAGCGCCCAGTCTTACCTTACGCGGATTCGATCGCCGCCACCGATTGCAACGCGGTTCTAAAACGCGAACGTTCACCCAACAAAAAGATAGCGATATCGCCTCCAAAATTGCGGTAGAAGCACAGTTAACCGCGCAAGTTAAAGATAGTCAAGTCATACACGATTACGTGATTCAAGCCGAGCGAACCGATTGGGCATTTTTGCAAGAACGTGCCCGAAATATTCAATATGAGGTGGTGGTTGAAAATAAAACCCTATTTTTTCGTCCGGTTGGTAACGCGCAAAGCGAAATTGTCACCATATCTCTCGCACAAGATTTACTAGAATTTTATCCGCGCCTTTCTGTGGCGCAGCAAGTGAGTGAAGTTGCAGTACGCGGTTGGAATTTTAAGGAGAAACAAGAAGTGGTTAGTCAAGCCAGAAGTGGTTCTGAAGTGAGCAAAATGGGCGGACAAACTTTAGGGGCAGGACTGGCAGAATCTGCCTTTGGAAAAAAAAGTGTGAAAGGAATGAGCGATCGCCCCGTCGCAACGCAAGCTGAAGCCGATCGCCTGGCGGAAGCGAAGTTTAATCAAATTGCTCTAGAGTTGATTTCTGGTGAAGGAGTTTGTTTTGGTAGAACGGATTTGAAAGCCGGAAAAGTCATCAAAATAGAGGGGGTTAGCGAGCAGTTTAGCGGTCAATATTATCTAACTGCGGTGAGGCATCGCTATCAACCTGCTAAGGGCTATTATACCCAGTTTACGGTGAAGAGAAATGCAATTTAAAAGAGGTTGTATGTTAGATGGCTATAGAATTAGTGGGCAAATAGAATTTGCGCGGCAGTTGTTCATGGGAGAAACCCCCAAAGCCACACTGCCTTGCCTGCAGAAACGAATTCCACCTTCGCGGACTTTCTCAAACCCACAGAGGTGGGTTTTGATTCTGTAGCAGCGGTTTTAACCGCCACGTTTCTACAGAATATGTAGATTCTGTTTTTGTTACAAAATGTCAACAAAATTCCAGATTTTGCACATTCAAAATTTATATTGTTATGATACAGGAAACCTAAAATGGAATTATTGAATGCACTCTTAGATTCGGGAAAGGGCAAAGCTAATATTGCGCCAATTCAAGGGGTGGTCATTGGCATTGTTACCAATAATCAAGACCCTGAAAATTTAGGTCGAGTCAAAGTTAAATTTCCCTGGCTCAGTCAAGAAGATGAAAGCACCTGGGCCAGAATTGCCGCACCAATGGCAGGGAACAATAGAGGCGCCTACTTTCTACCAGAAGTGGACGACGAAGTTCTCGTGGCCTTTGAACGAGGAGACTTGAGATTTCCTTACATTTTGGGTGCTTTGTGGAATGGGAAGGATGCACCGCCCGAAAAGAACGAAGATGGGGGAAATCATGTTCGATCGATCGTTTCTCGCAGCGGTCATGTCATTCGGTTAAACGATAAAGACGGAAATGAAAAGATAGAAATTATCGATAAAAGTCAAAAAAATAGCATTGTTTTTGATACGGCCAATAACACGATTAAAATTACGACCAATAAAGACATTAAACTTTCAGCGCCTCAAGGTGCGATCGAGTTAGACGCGCAAACAATCTCAATAAAATCTTCAGCCGATACCAAAATTGAAGCTCAAAACCTTGAAATCAAATCGTCGGTTGATACAAAGATAGAAGCGAGTGCGGGGATGGATATAAACGCAAACGCCGCGATGAATCTCAAAGGTGCAACGATAAACCTCAATTAAGTTCAATTAATTTATCTAAACAAGAAGAGGATTCACTTATGGGACAACCCGCAGCAAAACAAGGCGACAAAATTATTGCGGCAGACACGCACATTGTCATGGTTCCAGCGCCACCCGGTTCACCTGTACCCACACCTTTGTCTCACCCCTTTACAGGCATTATCAATGGCAGCCTCAGTAGCAATGTCAACATTATGGGAATGGCAGCCGCAACGGCAGACAGTACGGCGGACAATACGCCACCTCATACTCCAACGCCGCCTGGAACCGCGTTTCAAAAACCTCCAAGCAATAAAGCCACTATCAACATAGGCAGTCCTACCGTCAAAATCAACGGCAAAATGGCGGCAAGAAATGGCGATAGCGCCCTCACTTGTAACGACCCGGCGGACTTACCGATCGGAAAAGTTATTGCAGTTTGCACTGTATTTATCGGTTAGCGAGGAAGCAAGAATGTCTAAACTTTTTCTAGGACGCGGTGTCGGATTTCCCATTAGTTTGAGTGGGGAGGGAAACCTCAACTCTGCTGACTATGAAGAAAGCGTGCGCCAGTCTATTTTGATGATTCTCGGAACGGCAAAAGGCGAACGGGTGATGCGTCCCGACTTTGGTTGCGGAATTTATGACTTGGTATTTGAAACAAATACATCGTCTACAGCCGGGAGAATTTCTCAGGCAGTTCAAGAAGCCTTGCTCGTATTTGAACCGCGCATTGATGTTGTCGATGTCCGCGTCAATAGCAGAATGTTCAGTAACACTCAGAATGGAGAAGCAGAACTTCAACTTGCGAATAATGGCAACGTCCTGCTGATTAATATTGACTATCGAGTACGGGCAACCAATAACGTTTTTAATTTAGTGTATCCCTTTTATTTAGAAAGGAGTTCCGGCTGATGGTAAAACCTGCTCCTAAAATTGACGATCGCACCGCAGCAGTCATCACCGAACAGATACAAACATTGCTGGAAGTTTATGCACCCGAATGGAAAGAGTTCGATACCGATCCAGCAACGGGACAGCGAAAATCTCAAGGTATTTCTGCGGGGATAATTGGTGTATTTTCTCGCTTCTGCGAAATTATTATTCAGCGACTCGATCGCGTCCCCGATAAAAACTTATTGGCATTTCTGAATTTATTAGGGGCTTCCCGTTTGCCACCACAACCCGCACGAGTTCCGCTCACTTTTTCTTTAGCGAAGGGGAGTACAGTCAATGCGATCGTGCCTGCGGGAACTCAAGTCGCAGCACCGCCAGGGGAAGGAGAAAAAGAGCCGATTATTTTTGAAACCGAAGGTGAATTAGTCGTTACCTCTGTCCAAATCTCCTCTATTTTTGTGCACGATCCCCAACAAGATAAGTGGAGCGATCGCACCTCTTGGCTAACTGCCAACGATTCAGTTGAAGGTTTTGTCTTTCGCGGCGATCGCCAGATCGAACACAGTCTTTATCTAGCTTGCGATGAACTTTTAACTCTACCGATTCCCAAAACCGTCACCTTCACGATTCAATCTTCTCAGGTGAACTCGTTAGCACAATTGCCTCTAATTTGGTCTTATTGGGATGGCAAAAATTGGCGGCCTCTATCAGTAACCTCCTCAATAGATGGAGAGTGGAAAGTATCAATTCCTAACTGTCCCATTCCAGTTACGCGATTGATTGACAGCATAGCAGCCTCTTGGATTAAAGTACAGCTAAATCGGTCTGTCCTCGCAGATTCTTCAACCCTACCCTCCATTCAATCCATCCAAGCCAGTATTCGGGTGGATCGAAGCAATTTATTGCCCGATCTTGCTTTTAACAACACCATACCTCTCGATCTAACCAACGATTTTTATCCCTTTGGCGAAACCCCTCACCTCAACAATGCTTTCTACCTCGCCAGTCAGGAAGTCTTTTCCAAAGGAGCAGCTACTGTTACCGTCAACATTACTATGAGTGACACGGTTCCTGTCAACCCAACTGGTAATATTCAAGTCGCTTGGGAAGCTTGGAATGGGAGTGCTTGGCAGCCGTTATCGGTCAATTCGAGTAACCCGGAAGCAGTCAAATTTCTCCAAAGCGGGTCAGTTACTTTTACCCTACCTAAGCCAATGGGTTTGCGGGAAGTAAATGGTAAAACAAATTACTGGATTCGCATACGGATCGTCGGAGGAAACTACGGTCAGGACTCGGTTGCCGGTCAAGTTTTTACCATCACAACCCTTAATCAAACTAGCCAAAATATCAACAACAAGGGACTACTTACTGTTAACAGCATCAGAGGGTTTATGCCCAACGATCGCATCCAGATCGCCGCAGGTACGAATACTCAGGAATTTCGAGAAATCGAATCGATCGATATCCCCAGTAACAGATTAACCTTAAAAACAGCCCTGCAAAATACGCATCCAGTCGGAACCGGAGTGTGGCTGGCTAATAACACAGTTGTATCTCCACTTTCACCGCCGTTCTTAAAGTCTCTCAAGCTGAGTTATACCTATGATACTTCTGGGTCTAAACAGCCTCTATCTTCCTGTCACAGTTACAATAATTTCACCTACGAAAATTGCACGAATTTAACAAAGCCATTTCTTCCTTTCAAGTCTTCAAGAGAAACAAACTCATCTCTTTATCTGGGATTTACCTTACCTCAAAATAGGAGTGATTTTCCCGATCGCCCCTTCAGTCTTTTCGTTCGCTTAGCAGACTTGAACGACGGGGCAAAATCCGATCGCCTGCAGTTGTCTTGGCAATACTGGAACGGGCAAGCTTGGTCAAAATTCACCCTTGAGAAAGATGGAACCGAAAACTTTACCCGATCGGGATTAATTCGATTTTTAGTTCCAGCCGATTTTAAACCCAAAACTGAGTTTGGGCAATCGGAACGTTACTGGTTGCGAGTGCAGAAGTTACAAGGAAATTATGCCGTTGAACCGCAAGTCCAATACTTTGCCCTGAATACGACTTTTGCGAAGCAAAGCATTACGATCGCCAACGAAATTCTGGGTTCTAGCGACGGGACGGAAAATCAGAAATTTCGGACAACCAGAGCGCCCATTCTGGACGGTCAAGCGCTACAAGTTCGCGAACCAGAAATGCCATCGGCAACCGAAGGAGAAAATCTCCAAAAGATATATGGAAATGATGCAATTATCGTCGAGCGAGATGAGGCAGGAAACGCGCATAAAATTTGGGTAATGTGGCAAGAAGTTCCTGATTTTTATGCGTCGGCAGGGCGCGATCGCCATTATACCCTCAACCACATCACCGGAGAAATTCAGTTTGGCAACGGGTTAAATGGAATGATCCCTTTAACAGGAATTGGTAACATTCGCATGGCGCGCTATCAAACAGGTGGCGGCAAAATTGGCAACCAAAATGCTAACACGATCGTGCAGCTTAAAACCACCATTCCCTATGTCGAAAAAGTCACCAATCTAGAACCAGCAACAGGCGGTGCAGATGCTGAAACCTTGGAGTCCTTAAAAGAGCGAATGCCACGCACAATCCGTCACGGAGGACGAGCCGTTACCTTAGAAGATTACGAAGATTTAGCTATGTTAGCCTCGACGGAAGTGGCTAGAGCAAAATGCGTTCCCTTACGTAACCTTACACCGAGTCCCGAGAGCGAAGATTTCTCCGAGTATCGTCAAGTGGTACCGGGATATACCAGCATTATTATCGTGCCTCGATCGCTAGAAGCTAAACCGCTACCCAGTCTGGAACTTCTCGATCGGGTTCGGAATGCTTTCAACACCAGCAGTACCCTTACCGCAAAGTTTTCCGTTATTTCTCCTCTCTATATTTGCATCAGCGTCGCTGCGGAAGTTGCCCTCATTTCCCTAGACGGTGCGAGTGCTGTAGAACAAGCCATCGAACAAAAATTAACCCGGTTTCTGCATCCGGTGACGGGTGGGGTAGATGGGAACGGCTGGGACTTTGGGCGGGAACCTTACAAGTCAGATTTTTACAGGCAAATTGAATCGGTTTCGGGTGTTGACCACGTTCGCAGTTTAAGAATCGAGCAAACCGTAAATGGAGAAAAAAATGCCACACAAGTTAAAGCAATTCGACAAACGGGACTGTTTCTGGTTCATTCTGGAAAACACGCGATAGATCTAGTTTTTGAAGAATCATAAGGAGGAACTGCTATGCCACTAGAACTGCCCAACTTAGACGATCGCACGTATAAAGATTTGCTAGAAGAAGCGATCGCTCAAATTCCCAACTATGCGCCCAAATGGACAAACTACAACCCCTCAGATCCCGGCATCGCGATAATTGAGATGTTCACCTATCTGACGGAGATGCAGATTTATCGGCTCAACCGGGTAACGGATAACAATTTGCGGGCATTTCTCAAACTTTTAAATGGAGAAGATTGGATACAAACACAAGATTTGCAAACAGAAATCCGAGAGGCAGTTTTGCGACTGCGATCGGGCGATCGTGCCGTAACGCGCGAGGATTACGAACGGCTGAGTACCGAGAATTTTAACCGCTGGCTGACAGAAACTGGGCAACTACAAGTAGTACAAGGAGGAAAAGGAACAGTAGGACGCATTCAACGCGCCTACTGCGTTGTCGATCGCAATTTGGAGAAAAACATCGAAAAAGAGCGCAAAGAACCCGCCTCAGGTCATGTAAGCGTCGTTATTATCCCATCTGAGGGGGCGATCGCACCCAACGAACTCGGACTGCAACCCAGCGAAGAACAGCGCAACGCCCTCTGGGAGTATCTCAACGATCGCCGCCTCCTCACCACTCGCCATCACGTTGTCGGTCCCATCTACGTCCCCATCAGCCCTACAATTCAAGTTGTCCGCCAACCCGATGCGTTAGACAAAGATTTGCGCGATCGAATTGTGCAGGCGATCGAAGATTTTTTCAGTCCCCTACCCACTTCTAACTCGCAAGGTTGGCCATTCGGGCGCAATGTTTATGTATCGGAACTTTACGAGTTATTAGAACAAGTTGAAGGCATCGATTATATCCCCCACATTGAGTTAAGCAGCGAGTGTCCTCCCCAAAGCAAGCGTTGTGTTGCGGCAGAAGTCATTAACAAGGAGGAAGAGAATAAGGAGAAAGAGCAAATTGGTTTGCGATTGTACGACCATCATTTACCCGCAGCACGCCTCGATCTGTCAAAAATCACGATTTTGACAGGAGGGGGAAGCAATGCCACTTAGCGATCGCCCCGGACAAGCCAGCAGCCTACTCAATTACCTACCTGTCATTTTCCAAGAAAACAGCGCACCCGGTCAACCCAACTTTTTGGGGCGATTCCTGTTGGCATTTGAACGCATCTTACTCGGATTGGGGGAAGTTTCCGACAAAGTTCCAACACCTGGATTGGAGGAATCGATCGCCCAACTCGATCGCTATTTTGACCCAGAACATACGCCCTCTGAATTTTTGCCTTGGCTAGCAGGTTGGGTTGCCCTGACCCTACGAGATGACTGGGAAGAAAAGGAAAAGCGGCGATTTATCGGTCGTATAGTCCCGCTTTACCAACAGCGTGGCACGAAGGGCGGGTTGGAAAAATTGCTGCTGGCTTACACCGGACTGCCAAAGGAAAGCGTGCGCGTCTACGAACTAACACAACCTTTGCAGGTAGGAATAACCTCAACCGTCGGCGTAGATACTGCGATCGGTAGCGGACTGCCACACTATTTTGTGGTCAAAATGTCCCTTCCCATTTCCACAGAAATCGATCGAAAGCGTCGAGAACAAATTGCCCACTCCATTATCGATCGCGAAAAACCCGCTCACACCTACTATAACCTCATCGTTGAGTTTCCCACCATCCAGGTCGGCATAACCTCAACGGTCGGCAAAGATACCTTAATTGGCACGCGACCGTTAGGGACCAGTGGGGAATGAAGAAATGGGAAACAATTACCCCTTCCCAATTACTAATTACCCCTTCCCAATTACCAATCACCCATTACCAACTAATTAAAGGAGTTTATTGTGGCAGACCCAGATATCAGAAAACGATTAAATTACTATACTGGCTTGTTTCTTCAAGAAGAAGATTTTATTGCCGAACAAAACTATCATGTCTCACAGCAAAAAGAGCAGAACAAACTGCTCCTCACCCCCGGCATTGTCGATCCCAACACTGGATTAGCCGTTACAGTTTCCGCCGATAAAACTAAAGTCACGGTGTCTGCTGGCGTGGCGATCGATGCTGCAGGAAATCAGTTAATCGTTTTCGATGGAGATGAGAACCGCAAAGACATTGCTACCACGTCTACAACTGAACAAGATGTGTTTCTCACCCTCTCGTCCCAGGAGTTAATAACCGATGCACCACCAGGAGGAACGGGGACGCGCATTTTTGCAAAACCCAAGTTTGAAGTCATTCCGACAAATCAGGCACCCTCAGAAGATGTCAAAATTCGCTTAGCCCAACTGAAAATCAGATCGACTGGCATCGTCGGTACGCCCGATTTCTCGGTTCGCAAAGCGGCAGGAGTCCGGGTGGCTGGGGGATTGGCGGGTTTGAAAGTCGGTGGAACAGAAGTTCGCAGTCCCGGTGGCACGATCGAACTAATCCAGGGTGGTGCGATCGCTCTAACCCCCAACAACACGACCCAACAAATAACCATTAGTGAGAACCACTCTACCCTCAAAAACAATCCCCACACGGTAACAGCAGCCCAAGTTGGGGCGCTGCCAAGTGTTGGAGGGAATGTGACAGGTAACCTCAACGTCCTGGGAACTAATATCAAGCTTAACGTTCAAACCGCTACCCCCGGCTTAACGGGAACGCCAGGTGCTGCCTTTGTTTGGAACAACCCCACAGGTGTTGACTTCAACACAACGGGTTGCTGTGGCTTAGTCGCCAAAATTACTTCTGCTCCCGGCATTGCTCCCAATCCTGTCAGCGCTGCGATCGCGGGAATTGCTGGTATAGATAAGGTAAATGGCGTTTATGCGACAGCTAAAACTGGAACCCACGCGCTCAACGTCGAGGGGACTGCCCGCATTACCGGACAAATTAGCAGCACCCATTTAGTGGATACCTTTATTAATGCCAGCGGACAAAAGCTCAAAACAGGTGATGTGATTAAACTCAAAGGAACTCCCGTGACTCGTTTTCGAGGGTTAAATAATAAGGCTCCCGTCGCTGAAGTTACCCTTGCCGATCGGGAAAACGATCCCCTTGTAATTGGTATTGTCGATTGCGAAGCCATCCCCGATGCCGAATCTCCCGATACCCGGATGAATCCCGAAGATCCAACATTTATTGAAAATGGCGGGGAGCTATATGTCGTGACTTTGGGAACATTTGCTCATTGCCAAGTAGATGCCACCGAAGCGCCAATTGAAGTCGGCGATTTACTGACTTCCTCCAAAAATCCCGGTCACGCCAAAAAAGCAACTACACCTCAAATCGGCAGCATTATTGGCAAAGCCCTCGAACCGATGGCAAAGGGAACAGGTTACATTGCCGTATTTGTGAATATTCAATAGGAGGCGATTATGGCTGTTGCATTTTTTCAGGTTCAGTTATCTGTTCAACCGAAAGGAGGTGGCAAAGCTGAGTTAGTTTTGCCCCAGGTTTTACAGGAATTCAACTATCAATTTGTTGCGGTCAAAGACGGCTGCGAGGAAGGAATTATCAAACTCGACACGTCTGATGCAAATTTGAAAAAGGTTGAAAAGGAGAAGAATTGTAAAAAGTTAACAGAACCGCAAATGGAAGCCTTGAAAAATAGTTATCCAGTCCCCAAACTAAAACAAAAGTATCAATCGCCCTCTCCAGAGGAAGTTGAAACCAGCAGCGAACCATTTGCTCTTGACGATCGCGGCAACCGAATTCTCGAGACTTGGCAAACCGTGCGATCGGGATTTTATCTCATCGACGTACCAGTTTTGAATCAAGTTTAACGGGAAACCAAGGAGAAAATTATGGCAGGTTATCAATATAGCACACTTTCCGTCAGCGAAAAAATAGGAATTGGTACCGACAACCCGATCGCCCAACTTCACATATCTTCCTCAACCGCTGCGCCCAGCCAAGCCTTTCTCGAATCGGGTGGAGCCTTACTCACATTGAGTGTTGATGCCAGTGGTGCAAAACTGGGTACAGATAACGCTTTTCCCTTGAGTATTTTGACCGATGGCTCTTCTCGAATGGCGATCGATGCTGTGGGAAATGTCGGCATTGGCACAACTTCAACTCTCACAGAAAAATTGACAGTCAATGGCAATATTAAATCCATTTCATTTCTCGGTAATGGTGCAACCTTAGACGGCATTGTCAAAAAATCTGGGGATACCATGACTGGCTCCTTGACGGTGCAAAATAACCTTACTGTGACTGGCAATGTGGGGATTGGCACAAACCAACCCCAGGGAAAATTAGATGTCCGAGGAGACATTCGCGCTGGAAATTCCGATATCTATTTGACGAAAACCGATCACAATTTTACGGGGATTGGTAATACTGCTGGTTTTGCGGCGATCGAAAATGCTGTCAATTATGATGCGTTGATGATTTTAGGTAGAGCGGGGACTTCCAAAGGTCGCAGCGTCAAATTATGGGACTATCTACAAGTCAATGGAGACTTAGAAGTTACTGGAAATGTTGGGATTGGCACTAATAGCCCCGATCGAAAACTTGTCGTTCAAGGCGGCGAAACTAGCCTGCAACAAGAAGAGTGGCAAACTCCAACCTTTCAAAACGGATGGGGAAATTATTCAACTGAATACAATTCCGCAGCATACTTCAAGGATAGCCTTGGTGTGATTCACCTGCGCGGGCTAGTTAAAAATGGCAGCGGGACTATTTTCACCCTACCTGAAGGTTATAGACCCCCTCGCAGAGAACTCTTTGGGGTAGTAACTTATCCCGATGCTATGGGGCGAATTGATATTTTTGCCGATGGACAAGTTTATATGGTAGCTGGCAACAGCGGATGGATTTCTCTGGATGGAATCATCTTTAAGGCCGGTAGCAGAAGAATTCCACGGCCCGATGTCGGGACTCGCATTCCCATCCCTCTCAACCCATAATCGTTAATCCACAATAAATCTCAAGCAATATTTTTGGCACAATCGACATTTTTTCGGAGTTAAATCATGAAAAACAAACTAGAACAGCGCCTCCAAGAACTTAAATCAGAATTTGAATCCGGACAAAAAATGTTATTGGATTTAGAGGGACAGCAAGCAAATCTCAAAACCACTCTACTTCGCATCAGTGGAGCAATTCAGGTGCTAGAGGAACTGCTGTCACCCGATCGAGAACCCACAGAAAATAACGATCGCGTTCTAGAAACTGTTGGCGCGATCGCTCAACCCGATTAATCTTTAAAGCGTAGGTTGGGGAGCCACTCCGGTCTTGGTGTCTCCCCAATTAGAGGAAGTGGCGTTCGAGGTAACGAGACCCAACACCCAGAAATTTTGAAGGAGAAAATCATGGCAGATCATCAATTTACAGGCACACTTTCCGTCACCGACAAAATAGGAATTGGCACCGAAAACCCGCTCGCCCAACTTCACATATTTTCCTCAACCGCGCCCATCCAAGCCTTTCTCGAATCGGATCAAGTTTTACTCAGATTGAGTGTTGATGCCAGTGGTGCAACACTGGGTACAGCTAACGAGTTTCCGCTGAGTCTTTCGACTTATGGCTCTCCTCGAATGGCGATCGATGCTGCGGGAAATGTCGGCATTGGCACAACTTCAACTCTCACAGAAAAATTGACAGTCAATGGCAATATTAAATCCATTTCATTTCTCGGTAATGGTGCAACCTTAGACGGCATTGTCAAAAAATCTGGGGATACCATGACTGGCTCCTTGACGGTGCAAAATAACCTTACTGTGACTGGCAATGTGGGGATTGGCACAAACCAACCCCAGGGAAAATTAGATGTCCGAGGAGACATTCGCGCTGGAAATTCCGACATCTATTTCACGAAAACCGATCACAATTCTACGGGGATTGGTAATGCTGCTGGTTTTGCAGCGATCGAAAATGCTGTCAATTATGATGCGTTGATGATTTTAGGTAGAGCGGGAACTTCCAAAGGTCGCAGCGTCAAATTATGGGACTACTTGCAAGTCAATGGAGACTTAGAGGTTACAGGTAATATTACCGTTACGAAAGGATTGAAGATTAACGGAGATTTTGAATTACCCAACACAGGAGGACAATTTGCCAGATTCACCAATCAAAAATTCGGCAATGAAAGTAGCTTTAAAAACAACAATGTAAAACTGAGCCTAGGAAGTTATTTTGGCATTGGGATTCCCAATAATCAGGAATATGAATTGGCAATTGGTCACACCTTCGCGTGGTACATCAGTGGCGGAGGAGAGTTGAAATTTTACACAAACTTTGTAAAACGGTTTTCCATCAATCAATCAGGAGATTTGTATTGTGCGGGATCTAAAGCAGGGTTCGTTGCCGATTATTTCGTAAATCGAGTGGGCGATACCTTAGAACAAGGCGATGTCGTTGTTATCAGCGAATATCAAGTCTCTCATTACTCTGGGGCTCAAAATAATATTCCTATTCTTGAAGTTGATTTAACCGATCGCGCTTGTGATACCCGCGTGTGCGGTATTGTCGCCAAGTTTGTTACAGAACAGGATTTGCCCTTTGTAGAAGTCGCACCCGACTCAGAAACTCCCCCACCAGAACTGATAGAACAACTGATGTCTGAAGCAACAGAAAATTCAGAATCTTACACCCATCCTCTCAAACCATTTGCTTCTGAATTCAAAGAAGACGCAGACCCAAACAAAGTGCAAGACCAGCAAATGGGATTAATGGTCACTCTCGGTGCTTTTTCTCACTGCAAAGTCGATGCTGACATTGCCCCAATTGCGGTCGGTGATTTATTGACCACCAGCCCCACGCGAGGTCACGCTCAAAAAGTTTTGGAACCCGAAAAAGCTGTAGGTTCGATCGTCGGTAAAGCCTTAGCCTCCCTGGATAAAGGCAAAGGAAAAATTCCTGTTTTAGTGATGTTGCAGTGATTGAATTCCTGCTTCTTCCTCGAGGGTTATTCATTGTAGTAGCGTGGTACAGTTGAAAATGTAACCCACCAAAACACCATTTATCGACATTTTTTTGGAGTTAATTTATGAAAGAGCAACTAGAACAACGCCTCCAAAAACTCAAATCCGAATTTGAATCCGGACAAAAAATGCTATCGGATTTAGAGGCACAACAGGAAAATCTCAAAACTACACTGCTACGCATTAGTGGAGCTATTCAGGTATTAGAAGAATTGCTGTCAGCCGATCGAGAACCCACAGAAAATAACGATCGCGTTCTAGAACCAGTTGGCGCGAACGCTCAACCCGACTAATCTTTAAACCGTAGGTTGGGGAGCCACTCCGGTCTTGGTGTCTCCCCAATTAAAGGAAGTGGCCTTCGAGGTAACGAGACCCAACACCCAGAAATTTTGAAGGAGAAAATCATGGCAGATCATCCATTTACAGGCACACTTTCCGTCACTGATAAAGTAGGGATTGGAATTGAAAACCCGATCGCCCAACTTCACATATCTTCCTCAACCGCTGCACCCAGCCAAGCCTTTCTAGAATCCAGTGGAGCTTTGCTCAAATTGAGCGTTGATGCCAACGGTGCAAAATTGGGTACAGATAACGCTTTTTCTCTGAGTCTTTTGACCGATGGCTCTCCTCGAATTGCGATTGATGCTGTGGGAAATGTCGGCATTGGCACCAACAATCCACAAGCAAAATTAGAGGTTAAGGGGACAGTGAAAGCAGACGCATTTCAAGGGGATGGCTCAAAGTTAACTGGAATTAAACCGATCGAAAATGGAACGGTGGCAATCGCCCAACTCAAAGCAACTGTTGTCGTACAGGGTTCCGTTTCGGTTACAGATACAGCCAGGGTGAAAATTCAGACAACGCCAGCCAACGAACATACTTTTTACCTGGCAAGTGTTTCCTTTGTGTCTAGTAATTCTGGAGAGAAATTACCAATTCCTGTGCCGTACAACTGGAGGTTTGAAGTTCAACCGCAGCAGATGCCCATCTCCTCAAAAAATCCGCCTTTCCCCCTGGCTGGAAGCATCCACTTTTTGGTCATTGAAGCTGATGAAACAGTTGTAGGAACACTGAAGTCATTAGGTATCAGCTTTACGGTAGCTTACAAGGTTTATCGTCTCAGTGAAACTTGAAAATGGCGTCTTCAATAAATCGTGACAAGATATGGTAAGGAGACTATCATGGCAGACCAAACAATCGAAGGAAAACTTTCAGTCACTGACAAAATTGGAATTGGAATTAATGAGCCGATCGCCCAACTTCACATATCTTCCTCAACCGCTGCACCCAGCCAAGCCTTTCTAGAATCCAGTGGAGCCTTACTCAAATTGAGCGTTGATGCCAGCGGTGCAAAGTTGGGGACAGATAACGCTTTTTCGCTGAGTATTATAACCGATGGTTTTCCTCGAATTGCGATCGATGCCGTGGGAAATATAGGCATTGGCGTGCCAACTCCCTCAACCAAGTTAGAAGTGAATGGCACGATTAAAGCAACAGAATTTCAAGGCAATGGTGTAACTTTAGATGGCATTGTCAAGAAATCAGGAGATATCATGACTGGATCGCTAACAGTTAGTGGCGATGTTCAAGCTACCTCATTCCTCGGTAATGGTGCAACCTTAGACGGCATAGTCAAAAAAGATGGGGACACTATGACTGGACCGCTAACTGTTCAGAATAATCTCACAGTTGTAGGGAATGTAACAGCTAACCAATTTGTAGGAAATGGTTCGGAATTAACGGGAATTGTGGGAACCACTCAATGGTCTAATGGTACAGAGGAAATTATTTACTACAGCGGTGGAAATGTTGGCATTGGCACAAATGATCCCACCGCCAGATTACATATTTCTGACGACTTCAGAGGTAACCTAAAATTATTGGCAACATCAGAAGTCGGACATGACTTTGGTTATGACGGTGGGGGTGATAGTTCCTTTTGGTTCGCTCATTTTGGAGCAGAAACCGGAGAGACATTATTTAGATGGGAGGACGGCAGTTCAGCTAGAGATTTGTTAAAAATTCAAAATAACGGTAACGTCATTGGTAATTTTGTCCAAAACTCTTCCAAGGATTTAAAAGAAAATATTCACCAGCTTTCTAGTCAAGAAGCCCTTCAAGCATTGGCAGAACTCAGTCCGGTAAAATTCACTTACAAAGCCGATCGCGAAAAGCATCAACATATCGGATTTGTCGCTGAAGATGTTCCAGAATCGATCGCAAGCTCTGACAAAAAAGGATTGGGCATTATGGATATTGTTGGCGTATTAACGCAAGTCCTGAAAGAGCAGCAAACGACCATATCATTATTAACCGAAAAAGTAAAGTTTTTAGAGGTGCAAATCCAAAAATAACATGAACACAGTGATTCGATCGTCAACTTTGCAAGGAGAACCTCATGGCAGACCATCCATTTACAGGTACGCTTTCTGTCACCGACAAAATAGGAATTGGCATCGAAAACCCGATCGCCCAACTTCATATATCTTCCTTAACGACTGCACCCAGCCAAACCTTTCTAGAATCAGGTGGAGCATTACTCAAATTGAGCGTTGATGCCAGCGGTGCAAAGTTGGGGACAGATAACGCTTTTTCGCTGAGTATTATAACCGATGGTTTTCCTCGAATTGCGATCGATGCCGTGGGAAATATAGGCATTGGCGTGCCAACTCCCTCAACCAAGTTAGAAGTGAATGGCACGATTAAAGCAACAGAATTTCAAGGCAATGGCGTAACTTTAGATGGCATTGTCAAGAAATCTGGAGACACCATGACTGGATCCCTAACAGTTAGTGGCAATGTCCAAGCTACCTCATTCCTCGGTAATGGTGCAACCTTAGACGGCATCGTCAAAAAAACAGGTGATACTATGACAGGTACGCTGACGGTGCAAAATAATCTCATCGTTACGGGTAATGTTGGCATGGGGACCATGGAACCATTAAACTCATTGCATGTGGCAAGACCTGCTCATCTTAATGCGATCTTCGATCGCACGGATACGCAAGATCACTTGACAGCCGTAGTAGGTAGTGACGGAAGTGGATTCAGATTTTCTAATTCCAACTTCTTCTTTATAGGAACACAGCCTTATTCCGAGCGGAATGATAACGGTGTTGGCACAGAATTGTTGAGAATAACCAGTGCTGGTAACGTTGGTATTGGCACAGCCAATCCGATTCTTCGATTAGACGTTAGCGGAGACTGGATTGGTAGTAGTGATAACTCTCAAAGCCGAGGAGGCTGGAGACTGGGGCGATGGCCTGCTAACCAGCCCAATGAGTGGGTTTACCTGAGCAGAACTGACAGTACAGCCTATCAAGATTTGGCAGTAAAAGCCTTGTGGGCAGGTGGTGACTTACGCTTTGGCAGTGCAGACGATCTCGCCGAGATGACTCCTGTACAAGCCGAAGATCATCTGGAACCAGGAGATGTCGTCGTCATCGACAATCCACCAGACAATCGCGTCTTGCTGGCAAAAAGTAGTCAACCCTACGATTCCAGAGTTGCGGGAGTTATTGCCGATCCCACGACATCAGGGTTGATTATAGGGGGAAGCCATCCAACAGATGTCAATCGAGATGACTTAAAACCGTTAGCATTAGCAGGTCGAGTTTTGACCAAAGTTATTCTCGAAAATGGTCCGATCGATGCTGGAGATTATCTAACAACTTCTTCTACTCCAGGACACGCGATGAAAGCCTCTTCGCCAGGAAGTATTTTAGGGAAAGCCCTCCAATCTTTTCAAAGTGAACCAAAGGATGGAATTAATAAAATATGGGTTCTCATTAATTTGGGATAAACTGTTTTACTTGCTTTTTTATTTTTAATTCTCAATCAGATCGAGTTTTTTTACCACAAATAGTAACAATTACAAGAGCAGGCGGTGAGTTGTATGGGAGATCTAAAAGCGACCCAAGAGAAAAATATGACGGTAACTCGTCAGGAGAGGAGCGCGATCGCGTCTAAATCGCCCCTTCATGCTCCTCCTACTCACCCCATGCTGCGACTGCAACGGCAAATCGGCAACCAGGCCGTCACTCAACTCATCCAGGCAAAGCTCAAAGTCGGTAAACCTAATGATACTTATGAAATGGAAGCCGATCGCGTTGCCGATACGGTGATGCGAATGCCCGATGTTTTGTTACAGCGACAAACTGAGGAAAAGAAGGAAGAAACGGCACAAACTAAACCCGAGGTCGGAGAAACCTCTGCGGTTGTTCAGCGACAAGCGGCTGAGGAAAATAAAGAGGAAATGGCGCAAACTAAACCTGCGATCGCACCCATTACTCCTTTAGTACAACGCCAAGCTGAAGAGAAAAAGGAAGAACCCGTCCAAACGCTTCAACGCCAACCTGAAGAGAAAAAAGACGAACCAGTTCAAACTCTCCAACGCCAAACAGAGGAGAAAAAAGACGAACCAGTTCAAACTCTCCAACGCCAAACAGAGGAGAAAAAAGACGAACCAGTTCAAACTCTCCAACGCCAAACAGAGGAGAAAAAAGAAGAACCAGTTCAAACTCTCCAACGCCAAACCGAAGAGAAAAAAGACGAACCCGTTCAAACACTCCAACGTCAAACTGAAGAGAAAAAAGACGAACCCGTTCAAACACTCCAACGCCAAACCGAAGAGAAAAAAGACGAACCCGTTCAAACCAAAACAGCCGTTGACTCCACCTCAGAAGTCGCAACTGATGTAGAAAGCCGCATCCAAACCATGCGAGAGGGCGGTCGTCCTTTGCCTGACTCCACCCGCAGCTTTTTTGAGTCCCGCTTCGGCTACGACTTCAGCGGCGTGCGAGTGCATACTGACTCCCAAGCCGATGACGTATCCCGGAAACTGAACGCCCAAGCCTTTACTATCGGTCCCAATGTCTTCTTTGCCGGGGGACGTTACGAACCCCACACCACTCAGGGGAAATGGTTGCTAGCGCACGAGTTAACCCATACCGTGCAGCAACAATCCTCAACGCCCCTGGCGGCTAACTCCCCCACCGTGCAGTCCTCCCAAGCGTCCAACCGGGCAAATCGCCGAGTGCAGCGAAAATCGCGCCAACAACCCGGACTCCCCATCTCCACGGACTCCCCCAAACACATCGCCCGCAAAGGAGCCAAATCGCCATCCTCCCCCTTCCAAGACCCCGGTTTTAAGGCAGTCGTCGATCGCACCAAACGCACGGCAAAACAGCAGAAACAGCACCCTCCCGCCAGCAAAAAGGCAGCCGAAGCCCAAGCCGCCGCCAAAGGCCCCGCGAACGAGGTCGCTAGCGCCTCCGCTGGAAACCAGGTCGGTCAAATGGATCAGCAGCAGCCCAAAGCATTCGATCGCAAGGCATTTAAGGCAGCGCTGGTGGCAAAAATTGCAGCGGCATCGCCCAAAACCCTCAAAGAGGCGGACGAGTTTAAGGAAAGCGGCAAACTCAGCGGAGTCAAAGGCGACCTCACCGGACAGGTGGAGACAAGCAAGCAGCAATCTCAGGGCAATATCGAATCCAAGGTGAAGGAAGCGCCCAGTCCCAGCGGCATCAAGGCAAAATCCGTCACGCCGCTGCCGCCGACGGAGAAAGGCGCACCGCCTGCCAATATCGGGGCTGCCCAAGCCGCGCCCAAACCCAAGACTGCCGATGAGGTGTCCCTCCAGGAAGGCAGCCAATCCCTCGACCAAAAAATGGCGGATGCGGATGTCACTGACGAACAGCTGAAAAAATCGAACGAACCGGACTTCCAAGGGGCACTCGAGGCGAAGAAGGAAGCGCAAACCGATGCGGTGCAAGCCCCCAAAGCCTACCGCCAGGAGGAGAAAGGGGTCCTGGCGCAAGCTCAAACTCAGGCAACGGCGGCGGCGAAAACCCAACTCACGTCGATGCAGGGGGTACGGGGACAGCTTCAAACCCAGGTGACGGGTTCCCAACGCCAATCGCAGAGTAAGGACGAGGAAGAACGGGCAAGGGTTGCCAACGAAATTAAAGCAATTTACGACCAAACCAAATATAAAGCAGAAGCCCGTCTCAGCCGACTGGATACGGAGGTAAACCAGGCATTTGACAGTGGTGCCGATCGAGCGCAGCAGGCGTTTGAGGACTACGTGAAGCGCCGCATGGATGCCTACAAGGACGAGCGCTATAGTGGGGCAATCGGTACGGGACGCTGGGTGAAAGACAAGTTTCTGGGGCTGCCATCCGAGGTAAATGCCTTTTATCAGGAAGGTCGGTCTCTGTATCTCAAATTGATGGATGCGGTTCTGGATCGAGTGGCTGCGACGGTTGAGAAGGGGCTCAACGAAGCCAAGGACGAAATTACCAAAGGCAGAAAAACGGTTCAGGATTACGTCACCAAGCAGCCTGCGAGTCTCCAGAAGGTGGCACAAGATACGGCGAAAACGATTCAAAGTCAGTTCGATCAACTCGAAGAAAGCGTCAACGATAAGCAGAACCAACTGATTGATTCCCTCGCACAAAAATACAACGAACGCTTGCAGGCGATCGATTCTCGTATTGAAGAAATGAAAGCCGCCAATCGCGGGTTGGTGGATAAGGCACTCGATGCCGTTGCAGGTACGATCGAGACAATCCTAGAGCTGAAAAATATGCTCATGGGAGTGCTAGGACGCGCAGCGGATGCGATCGGGAAAATTATCAAAGATCCGATCGGTTTCCTGGGCAATTTGGTTGCCGGGGTGAAGCAAGGATTCATGAACTTTGTGGGGAATATCGGCGCGCATTTGCAACAGGGATTGATGGGTTGGCTATTTGGGGCGATCGCCGAAGCAGGGATTCAACTGCCCGACAAACTAGACCTGCAAGGCATCATCAGCATCGTTCTCCAGATATTGGGTCTGACCTACGCCAATTTCCGCGCTCGTGCGGTGAAAATTCTGGGCGAAAAAGTCGTCAAAACCCTGGAAACTGCCGCCGAAATCTTCAAGATTCTCGTCACTCAAGGGCCAGCGGGACTGTGGGTTTATATCAAAGAGCAGGTGAGCAATTTAGCCGAAGTGGTGATTGAAGGGATTAAATCTTTTGTCACGGAAACGATTATTAAGGCAGGGATTACCTGGATTATCAGTTTGCTCAACCCTGCCGGGGCTTTTATCAAAGCTTGCAAGGCAATTTACGACATTATTATGTTCTTTGTGGAACGGGGCAGTCAGATTATTAGCCTTGTCAATGCCGTGATGGAATCGGTGACGGCGATCGCCGGTGGTGCGATCGGGGCGGCTGCAGGTGCGGTGGAAAACGCCCTATCTAAAGCCGTTCCGGTAGTGATTAGTTTCCTGGCGGCGCTGCTGGGCGTGACGGGAATTAGCGAGAAGATTCGAGCGATTATTACGAAAATTCAGGCTCCGGTCAATAAGGCGATCGATTGGGTGATTCAGAAGGCGTATAACTTGGTGAAGGCGGCTGGGAAGTTTTTGGGATTTGGGAAGGATAAAAAAGCCGATCCAGAGCACGATCGAAAAGTGACGGCTGGACTGAATCAACTGCATACAGAAGAGCGTAAGTACGAACAAAGCGGCAAACTCTCTTTAGAAAACGCTCGTAAAGTTGCTGGCAAGGTTAAGAGGGATAATCCTATCTTTAAATCCATCACAGTTGTGGACGGTGGCAATGCCTGGAAGTATAACTATGTTGCCAGTCCAAAGGCTGATGAACCTAGTGGACTTGGAAAAAGTGAGGATGCTGCGGTTCCAGTAGCAGTAGGTGATGCAGTCCGCCAAAGAGGCGATAATTGGTCGAATGGAGTAGTAGACTCTATCCAAGAAATTGAATCGGGCGGGCAAAAGGAAAAGAGGGTCTTTATCCTTCTGAAAAAACAAAAAAGCCGTAAAGGAGATGAAGGGAGTGTAAATAAAGCTCTACCCGGTAAGGTCTCCGTCTCCGTAGAGCAACTTATTAAGGATTTTGCGACTAGCCCAGACAGTCTGCGGATGGGAGGGTTTGCCAAAGGTTTTTCAGAGGGCATCCCCGAACATAGCAAGTATAAACCGAAGAAGCGGATCGAAACCACGATTAATGGTGGCGGTATAGACATTGAATACGAAACTGCTGGTGGGGCTAAATTTCATGCGGTCATTAGTGCTGATCGAATGACCCATAGCATTTCTGGCACGAAACTAAAATTAAAGCACGATCTGAAGATTGAAGGTCGTGGAATCACTCAAGATTCTCCTGGCTTTATTGCTAGTGCTAATTTAAATCGCAGTCATTTAATTGCCGATCTTTTCTTGGGTTCAGGGTATAAAGATGGCGCAAACTTAGTTTCCGCAAGCGCCACTTATAACAATGTGGAAATGGGAAAAGTTGAAGATGAGATATTCAAAATGATTAAAGTCAATAAAGCTAAAGAGTTTAACCTTTCAGTCACAGCTAAATTTGGAGAACTAAAGCAGGCTGATATTGTCCAGCAAATTCTCAGTAAAGTGCCAGAAGAAGAAAAAGCTACGATTAAGGCATCGATAGAACAGTTTGCTAGCCAGCACCCGAAATTCAAAGTAATCCTGGAAGTAAACTATCAAGTATCTCTGGTTAATGCTGAGACGAATGAACCGATTTCCAAATCTTTTGATCTCGCAGCAGACAAATATCTAAAAGTATAACGATGGAAACAGTCATTGCATTTATTGAGGAATTTATAGCTCAGGAATATAAGGCGAGCGTCGCTCTCACAACAGAGCCAGATCTTCACTTACTTGAAACCGATATAGAAATTCTAAATCAGTTTTTTCAAGGCTTAGATTCTGGGTTAAATATTTCGTCATCTAGAACTCTAGAGGAGCAAGACAGAGTAATCCGGCAACTACAACCACGAGTCCTGTTTCAGATTAAACAATATGCTCATTCTACACTTGGTACAATTTATCGAGTTTACCTGAGTTCGACTTTCCGCGAAGATCGCGATTACTTTACCAATTTCTATATCGCTAATACTGGCAAGGGATTAAAGATTGTTGCTCGGTATCATATCTGTAACACTTGCAATGGTAAGGGTAAAAGTGCCGATATTATCTGTGATGAATGTCACGGTTTTGGCTGGAAGTGGCGCGGTGGGCAACAACTAAACATATTAGGAACATTAGTCACTGTGCGAAAGTTTGAGCCTCCTATCGATGGGCAACATTTGCAGGAATATGAATCTGTATAAATATATAGCAACTATAATGTATAAAAATCGCAAAATCGCCTTTCTATAGAGGCTGTAAACACGACTTTCGTCTCAATGTCCCCAGGTGGCGGCAATAAAGGCAGATCGTTCTAGGGTCGATCGGGAGCAAAATTAGTCATGATGATATGTCGATCGAATCGACACGTCGAGAAAACCTGTCGATATTTTAGCTTTTTTTCGACATATCCTGAAATAGGTCATGCTTCCCCGGCCCCTAAAACTTGTGCTGCGGTGAGTTTCTGATCGGGAAAAGTCGTGGAGACGATCGAATTGCTTCCTTGAAAAACAGCTTCTTCATACAGTCCATCTACACACATCAGCACGGTAACTATGGAATTGCTTCCTTGAAAAACAGCTTCTTCATACAGTCCATCTACCCACATCAGCACGGTAACTTTTGCTTGACCGGGGTCAACAATCCAGTATTCAGGAATTCCCCGTGCGGCATATTCCGATCGCTTGTAGCGGTAGTCTCGATCTTCATTCACTTTACCCGGAGAAACCACCTCAACCACTAATGCAGGTGGTGGCATATCCTGCGTAATTGTAGCTCATCTGCCATCGATCGCCGTGAATAATTCCTCTGTTAATATCATCAAATCTGGCAAACGAACGCGAGTCAGTTGACCCGTCACCACAATCTCCGTATCTTTGCAACAGCTAAGATATAAAGGAACGAGCTTGAGAAGTTCTGACAGCAGGTAAAAGGCAATTCAGTTATTTCAATTCGTTTCTGGAGGTATTTCAACTAATCCTCCGTCTATGAGTTCATATTTTGTGTCTGTCCCATCGTCATAAACAAGGTATTCTTCTAGTGTGAGTTTTCTAGTCGCTGTCGTTGTAGTCACAGCGATCGCCCTTACAAATCTCTGTATTTAAACCTAGGTCAATTATACTGTTCAGTTCCACATCCTGCCTAACTCATGATTGAATCCAGATTTTTCAATCCTTAATTTGAACAGGACTTACGTAACCGGCATATATACAGTCCTGGACGCACACCGGGTCAAAAACCCGGGTTCTGGTCAATATCTTAAGGGAGCATCGACGATTTTTCGTAGAAACCGGGGGTTTTGCGTAAGCCCTAATATAGTAAGGTGTGTCAGCGTCCGAAACCCTCGATAATCGTTTGATAACTTCGTCTGGGGTACCCTACAAATCGATTGGATTGTGACAGTTGCGTAAATCTTATTGAAGATTTGTTAATATCGCTCAACCGCAGCATAATAAGTTATAGAATTACTAAGTGAGTCTAGGAAGTAAACTCAATTAATTGGGGACTTCGAGATGCACAACAAAGATTTCCCGAACTCATTTGTTCCGCTTCATCAGCTCACTTTAGTAACAAGAGATACCCGCAACTTCGAGGATTGTGGAATCCTCCTTTTCAATCCATTTACCTAAATAGACGATCGAACTTACTATCAACGCTACCCATCTGACAAGGTAATGACTACTATTTGCTAACAGAATCATTCAAAGTCGGAGAAACCATGCGTAACTTACCCCCAATTGCAGCCACCGATCGCTCCCTTACTTTACTGTTCTCCGCATTAGAGCAACTCGATCGCCTCCTCGATCGGGCAATCCAAACCGCCGGCGCCACCCACGATACAGAAATCGACCCCTATCGCGGACTGCACATCAGCCGGGAAGAAGTCGAACGCCTGCTCGATCGCCATCCCGGCGTGCCACTGCTGCTGCAAGAGGGGGAAACAGAACCGGATTTGATGCAGGCAGATTCTCCGTGGCGCTGGCTTCAGGAAGCCTTTACCCTCACATCGTTCGACCTCAACCTCATCGTCATTGCCCTCGCACCGGAAGTTGACTTGCGCTACGAACGGCTCTACGCCTACCTGCAAGATGATGTCACTCGCAAGCGTCCCAACGTCGAACTGGCGCTGAATTTGCTCTGTGCATCTGCCACGGAAAAAGTCGTCCGGCGCGATCGCTTTTCTGCCACCGCACCCCTCATCCGCCACCACCTGCTGCATCTAGTCCCAGAATCCGATCGCGTTGACCCCCCTTTACTCAGTTGTGCCCTGCATTTGGACGAACAGATCGTGCGCTGGCTGCTGGGCGAAACGGGACTAGATCGCCGCTTGACTCAATTTTGCCAGTTGTCCCGACCTGGGGCGCAACAGAAGACTTCCCCAGTCAGCAAAGAAATACAACGCGCCGCGATCGCCTTAGCCCAACAAAGCCGTCAGGCTCAACAGCCGCTCCACCTTTACTTTCAGGGGGTTAAGGATACGGCGAAACGGCAATTGGCAGAAGCGATCGCAGCCGAGTTAGAGATGTCCCTACTGATTGCAGACCTCGCTCGGCTGGTGGCACATCCTGATGAATTGGCCGCGAACCTGCAACGCCTGTTCCGCGAAGCTTGGCTGCAAGATGCGGTGGTGTATCTCGAGGAGTTCGACAGTCTGTGCCAAAGCGATAGCGATAGCGCTGCCTTGGCAGGTCGCGCTATCGCTTACCAGGATTTAATGAATTTACTGGCGATCGATCGAGGCATCGCGATTTTAGCGGGTGTCAAGCCTTGGATTCCGGCGGCAGGCACGGCCGTCATTCCCGTCTCTTTTGCCGTTCCCGACTTCGATCGACGGTGCGACATTTGGGCAGAACACTTGTCGGCGGCGGGGATTTCGCTGGCACCGGAAGAGTTGGCAGCCTTGGGCGATCGCTTTCGCCTGATGCCCGATGCGATCGCCAATGCCGTGACAGTCACTTGTAATGATGTCGCCTGGAACGCGGCACAGTCTGGAGAAGCGCAATCGATCGCCCTGGCTGACTTATTCCAAGCCGCGCGAGATCGATCGGGACGCGATTTAACGGCACTGGCACGAAAAGTAGAACCCAAATATACCTGGCACGATATCGTTTTACCTGGGGAAGAACTGACTCAGTTACAGGATATTTGCCATCAAGTTGCCTATCGACGCAAGGTTTACGAAGAGTGGGGATTCGATCGCAAACTCTCCCTCGGCAAAGGGTTGAATGTGCTGTTTGCCGGACCTCCAGGAACGGGAAAAACGATGGCGGCGGAAGTCATTGCAAGCGAATTGCAACTGGATTTGTATCGCATCGATCTGTCGCAGATCGTGAGCAAATATATTGGTGAAACGGAAAAAAATCTCGATCGCATTTTTGGGAATGCCGTCGATGCCAATGCCATTTTATTTTTCGATGAGGCTGATGCTTTATTCGGCAAGCGGTCGGAGGTGAAGGACGCACACGATCGCTATGCAAATATTGAAATTGGCTACTTGCTGCAAAAAATGGAAGAGTACGAAGGAGTGGCAATTTTGGCGACAAACCTGCGGCAAAATTTAGATGATGCCTTTGTTCGGCGATTGCAATTTATTGTCGAATTTCCCTTCCCCAATGAGGACTACCGTCAAAAAATTTGGGAGGTCATGTTTCCCTCTGCAACGCCCATCAGTCGAGAGGTGAACTTCAAAACGCTGGCTCGCGAAGTGAAACTCGCTGGCGGAAATCTAAAAAATATTGCCATTGCTGCGGCATTTTATGCAGCCCGTTCTGGAGGGGCGATCGAAATGTCTCATCTGGTTCTGGCGGCGCGGCGGGAATATCAAAAATTAGGACGAACGTGGAACGGAATGTTGGGCGAAACTCACTCGCGGTGAGTAATATCTCAATGTGCGTGCGACCCGCCAATATCTTCCATCTCAACTAATACCAATTTCATAAAATAGTGCTACAATTAGTACCTAGGGTTTTTGTGAGCCAGTTCTTAAAGATAAGGAAAAAAATGTCAGGAGTTGTTCGGATTGAAATTCGGGAAACAATAGAAGAGCTGACGACTCTTCTGAGGAAAGAAAAAG
>NZ_JAUBVJ010000089.1:0-33529 GCF_036702785.1 Microcoleus sp. AR_TQ3_B6
CAAATATATTCTAGAACCGCTTTCAATTTTTTGTCAGGTTTGATTAAAACTTGTTGACATCCAAACACACAAGTCACAGAGTTGATGTGATATGTTGATTATACATTATCTATCAACAAGGTCAAGCGCTCTATGGCGAGTTTGTCAAAAAAAGATTTAGAGTATCGACACGAGAGTAACGCCGTTTCACTGATCAATATGCACTTTGTGTTTATCCCGAAACGCCGTAGAGCCGTTCTAGTTGGTAAAATTGCGGAACGGTTGCAAGAAATTATTTTTGAGGTGGTCACCGAAAACAGATGGAAAATTATTGCTTTGGAAATTATGCCCGATCACGTACACTTATTGCTAAACCTTAAGCCGACGGATTCTGCTAGCTTCGTCATGCAAAGGGTCAAAGGGAGAGCTTCTAGTTACCTGAGAAAAGAATTTCCTGAATTGTTGAAATTGCCTACTTTATGGACTCCTAGTTATTTTGTCGGCAGTGTTGGCAATGTTTCGACTGAAACTGTCAGAAAATATATTGAAGAGCAAAGGGGTAAATAATACAGAATACTGGCAGCCTAAAGGCTACAACTGCGTTTCATACCCTGCGGGAAAGACCGGGGTTCTCACTCGACGCGCTATAGCCTCTCCCGGTACGCTATCATCATAAATGCCACTGTTGGGACCTCTTCCTTATCCTGTGTACAGTTTTATGCGCTTTCCAGGAATTCCTTGACTTGTCAAGTAATCTTTGATATTGCTGGCGCACTCAACACATTTAAAGTTTTCATAGCGATCGACAATAGCCTTGATTTGCAGTATTTGCTCAGCAGTAATCTCACTCATATCCCGCCACGACCAACAAATTGATGACTTACGCACCGGTTGCCCGAAACCGGGGAAAGATGGACGAAAATTATTCGCTGGCAGCCCGCAGATTCGGTAAAAAACCTGGTTCCTTCGTCGCAGTCCGCCACTTTGTAAATTTATATAAAAAAATTAAAAGGCGAAAAACTAATTTTTCACCTTCTAACTTGCAAATTTCCGATTTCGGGTTACTGAACAAACTTCTTGAATGCCAGTGTCACGTTGTGGCCGCCAAATCCAAAAGAATTTGACAGCGCCACATCCACTTTTAGATCGCGGCTTGTATGAGGAACATAGTCTAAATCGCACTCAGGATCGGGATTTTCCAGATTAATTGTCGGCGGGATTTTGTCATTGGCGATCGCCATTACCGTCGCCACCGCTTCAATTCCCCCAGAACCGCCCAAAAGATGACCCGTCATTGACTTGGTAGAACTAATTGCTACTTTGTAAGCGTGCTCTCCCAAAGTCCGCTTAATGGCCTTGGTTTCCGTAGAATCGTTGGGAAGCGTGCTCGTGCCGTGAGCGTTGATATAGCTCACTTGATCCGGCGTCAAACCCGCATCCTTGAGCGCTAAAGCGATCGCCCGCGACGCACCGTCCCCCCCCGGTACCGGGGAAGTCATGTGATACGCATCGCAAGTTAAACCGTAGCCGACGATTTCTGCGTAAATCTTCGCGCCCCGCGCCAGAGCGTATTCCATTTCTTCTAGAATCAGAATGCCAGCACCTTCGCCGACGACAAAACCATCACGATCGCGATCGAACGGACGAGAAGCATGAGTCGGGTCATCGTTGCGAGTCGAAAGCGCCCTCGCCGCAGCAAAACCCGCCACGCACAAAGGTGTCACCGCAGCTTCGGTACCACCGCAAATCATGGCTTGCGCGTAACCCCCCTGAACTAGGCGAAACGCATCGCCCACAGCATTTGACCCGGCAGCGCAGGCCGTCACCGTGCAAGAGTTCGGCCCCTTAGCGCCCGTATGAATCGCCGTCAGGCCCGCGGCCATATTCGCAATCATCATGGGAATCATAAACGGGCTGCATCGATCGGGGCCGCGATTCAGATAGATCTCTTGCTGGTCTTCCAAAACCTTCAGGCCGCCAATGCCAGTGCCAAGAATGACACCCACCTGTTCTGCGTTCAGGTCGTTAATCTCAAACTTCGCATCAGCAACAGCTTGTTTGCTCGCTGACACCCCAAATTGAGCAAAGCGATCCATCCGCTTTGCTTCCTTGCGCTCTAAATAGTCGTGTGGGTCGTAACCCTTCACCTCTGCGGCAAAGCGGCAGTTGTGCCGCGACGGGTCGAATAAGGTGATCGGGCCTATACCATTCTTCCCGGCAAGCAACCCGTCCCAATACTCGGACAAGGTATTGCCGATCGGTGTAATCGCGCCGAGACCCGTGATAACAACGCGCTTACGCTCTAAATTTGTCATGATTTCAGTTTCAAAAAATTAAACACCCAGAACGCAGAACAAAAGAGGAGTTTCCAGTTTTCTAACTTCTCTCCTCTCAGGGGAAAAGACAGGTATTTTATGCTTTTGGAGCTGCAAGTTGGCTGCTGATGTAATCTACACAAGCTTGAACCGTAGTAATTCCTTCGGCTGCTTCGTCGGGAATTTCAATATCAAACTCTTCTTCCAAGGCCATTACCAGCTCTACTGTATCTAAGGAATCTGCTCCTAAATCGTTAGCAAAGTTGGATTCGGGCTTGATTTGGCTCAGCTCCTCGACTTCCAGTTGCTCTTTCACAATTGTCTGGACTTTAGTAAAAATGTCGTCTTGGCTCATAACATCGTGTCCTCATTGGTTGCTGCGTATCTAATCTTATCCGAAAGGGGGATCTGCAACTGAAAGGCTGGCCGCTTTTCTAAGTGACACGGCCCAGCGACAATAGCGGCACGGACGATCATCGCAGCAACTTTAGGACTATTATGTCGTGGCGATCGCTATTTGAATAGTGCTGGATGCATAAACTCTATCTGGCGGTGCACACCGTACCTTACCCCTACAAATAGTGTTGCCAAGCAATTTTTGCGTCCCGGACTGATTGAATGACTACCTGCAACAGATCGTGCCCTAGTGACTGCTTGTCCCCTAGAAATTCTCAACAGCAACGCCCACATGCATTCGATCCGTCTTGCTTTCCTACTTGCGATCGCACTCAGACAACCTCAACGGACTCAAGGGAAGTATCACCTCTGTATAACGATAGAGTTAAGCGGCGCGCCGTCAGGCGTGTCCGCTTAAACGACTTGTTATGTGCTTCTTTATAATTCGTTCTCCATAGGGGTAGGCCTTAGCTCTTCCCTTCTTACACGTTGCTCCCGCGCACGAGAGTCCACAGGGTGTTGCTCGCAAACACCCGCCTGCACGCCTCCACCTGGTCGTCTAGGTCGCCTGCGCTAAGCAGCCGCGCGACCCATCCGACCGACTTGAAGGTCGGCCAGTACAGGTATTTGCCGTCCCGGGTAATGTGCCAGCCACAGGAGAATATGAGGCGCGCCGCCGGACGTGCGTGGTCGAGGACAGCCTGCGCCGTTCCCGACGAGGTACTGGTGTACCCCCCAAGGTACCAGCACAGTGAGCAGCCCATCACACCCTTCGACCGCCTTTTTGATGACCGGGCGCTCGTTCCTCGCACCGGGAAAGACTGTGATATGCCCCTTGAACCCGTCGAGTTTGCCTACGCTGCGTTCCCGACAAACACCAACCACCTCTTAGCCCTTATCTAGCCCCTGCTGCACCATGTACTGCCCGAGTTTCCCGGATGCGCCTACGATAAAAACCTTCTTCCTATTCCTTCCCTACACATAACGGCTGAATTGACCGGCAAACAAGCGCCTCGAGCTCAACACCAAAATATCACTTTTGTCAGATCCAAGGATATGTTATACACCGCTCACTTCACAATTACTTCTGTTTCGCGATCGCCAATAGCTTGTATGGACTCAACAACGGAGCAAACCATCTTTGCTTGCTTAATCTCGGCAGAAAAACGACAAATTTAACAAGCCCGATCTGTTCCGCCTAACGGTGTGATTGAGCGGCTGTCAAAACCATTGCATCTACACCAGTGACTTTCGCCAGTCGGCTCCAAGCGAATTGTTAGACAGCTTAACATCAACTCTACTTACAAGATCGGAGATTGCACTTTCTCCATCAATTGTGGGTGATTCGCCTCATTTCATGGATTTTCAGGAAGAAGCGCCTCAATATATGGGGCAATATAATTGCGACATTTTTCGATATAGTACGTTGTAAACAGAGATTCAAACTCCTGTTTTACTAATTGAATTGCAGCCTTCAAACCGGGGTGACCACATACTAATAGCAGAGCGGTGTAATAGGCATAGTATTCTTTCTCTTTATCAGTAATATTTTTTTTGAAAGCATCTTGGTAAAGCTCACGTACCTCACCAATAAATTGTTGAATGGCTGAACCAAAGTGAATAGACTCTCCACTTGGTAAGTTGATTTTTTTAATTTGAATAAATCCAATCACCTTCTTCATACATTCACGGGTCTGTTCAACTGATAAGCATCCCTAATTCTTTCGTCTAAATCCCCATTAAATGCAACCATTTGTAACTTCAATGACTCCTAAAAATGCAACGTTATAAAGCTAGTTTGATTCGATTTTCTGCAATTTATGAATATGATGCTCAATCCCTTTACTAAATCCGTGGAAATCAGTTGCAAAATATTCTTTGAGCTCTTTGAGCTGGGCTAACGGTTGCCAGTCGAACATTATTGAGTTTAACATTATTGAAGTCCCTCCAAATCATTTATGTTTAGGCAGTATGGGCCGCTAAGGACTACCTCAATCAGCTCAAAATCGTCATTTTTATCCTAGCGATACTCAAGCGTTTTGAAATCTCGCTCGTAGCTTGCCCGATCGCTCAAAACTTCAAGAACGCCTTCTTGAAGTTTTGATTGAACTCCTCGGCAATACTTCTGTCATTTGGACCAGCCAAGTACCAACTCCCATCAAGGTAGGGAGAATTGTAGGAGAAATCAGTGGGTTGAAACCCCTCCTCCAGTAACTTTTGCCCTTGATATTTTTGAGAAGCTTTGTAAATTGTGACGGTTTGGGGGAATTGTGCTTGACCCGAATGCATGATTTGACATCTTGGCTGAGATGAAAAGCAGTATCATAAACTACCGCTATCTGTGGAACCAGATGACTTTGCAACTACCGACAGCATTGAAGTACAGTCGCACCGATCGCCCAGCAAGCTAACGGTTTAGTTCAGCCACCTTGGCTTATTTACTCTTGAATCATAAGACTCTAATGGGTCGGCTGTAACGATGTGTTATGCTCGATCCCCTAACAATTACTTATGCTAGTGCGCTCGCCCTTCGCCTTTGCGAACTGACAAACTTAGTAACTCATTTTTGGTTGCCCAGCAGCGATCGCAGATACATAACTTTGACGGTGCGATCGATTCCAGTGTCTAGACGAACCATCAGCGAGGGGATTTTTCCAAAAGCGCCTCAAGCAGATTAGCGCGATCGCCCCGCCACCCACTTGAAAACTGCGTTTCATCTGTGCCTTAAAAGAGGGGGGCTTTCACGCTAGTTTTCTGTAAGGATATGGAGAGGGGAAACGAAGCAGGAAGCATCCCGACCTCCAGCGCTCTCGTTTCTTTTCCCTTGCCTTTTCTCCCCTGCCGAAACGATTATGCCATCCCCAAATCTCAAATATGCTTATTTTCCCGGTTGCGTTGCCCAAGGGGCGGCCCGCGAACTTTACCTGTCTACCCAAGCACTGACTCAAGCCTTGGGCATTGAACTGGTGGAACTCAAGAAAGCTTCCTGCTGCGGTTCTGGCACTTTCAAGGAAGATTCGCAGTTACTCGAAGATACTGTCAACGCCCGCAATATTGCTTTGGCTGAGGAACTGAATCTGCCTTTGCTGACGCATTGCAGCACTTGTCAAGGGGTAATCGGTCATGTGGACGATCGCCTCAAGGAATCTCAGAAATCCGATCCCAACTACATAGAAAAAGTTAACGGTTTACTAAAAAAACAAGGCTGTTCGCCTTATCAAGGCAGTACCGAGGTGAAACATCTGTTGTGGGCGATCGTTGCAGATTACGGTTTGGAGGAGGTGCACAAGCGAGTCACCCGCAAGCTTTCGGGCTTGAAGTGCGCGTCTTTTTACGGATGCTACCTCCTGCGAGCTCAGGATAAGCTGCTTTACGATGACCCGCACCAACCGGAATCGATGGAAAATGTATTTCGGGCGATCGGGGCAACTCCGGTTTATTATCGAGGCCGGACTCAGTGCTGCGGCTGGCCGTTGGCGAGTTATGCCACTAACCAATCTTTTCAGATGGCAGGCAAACATATTCAAGATGCTATTGACAATGGCGCTGATTGTATGGTAACGCCTTGTCCTCTCTGTCACTTGAATTTGGATTCGCGACAGCCGGAGGTGGAAAAAGTAATCGGGCGCAAATTGAGTTTGCCAGTGTTGCATTTGTCGCAATTGGTGGCTTTGGCTTTGGGTGTGGAACCGAAAAAACTAGGGCTCGATCGACATATTGTTTCAACTAAGCCCGTGTTAGAAAAATTAGGCTTTTAGTCGATCGATTTGCGCGAGTTGGTAGTAATGACTAAAGTCCTTTCTCATATCAAATCCAGGTTGGTAGTAAGGACTTTAGTTTTTTCTCATCTCAAATCCGGTTAGATCGGAATTATACCCGAGTGGTAGCGTCCCGCTCGATCGCGCTCATACACTCTTGAGTTTATCAAAAATCTGGGTTTAAAACCCTGTCCTTCTAGGACGGCTTTAATTTCTTAAATCCCTTCCTAAAAGTCAGGAAATTTCTAGTATACTAGAGTAGTCAAGGTTAAACACCTGTGCCTCAAGTGAAACAGGACATGAGACACACTTTTAGGCATAAATTGTTGGACCCTGAGCAGCGAAAACTCTTTAAACAGCTAGAGGCTGAATTCAGTAAGCCTTAAACCAGCAAAAACAAACTATTTAGAGACGTTCTGGCAGAACGTCTGTACAGTAGGGTAGGGCATACCCAAACTCTAGATAAATATTCTAGTACGCTTTTGGAGATAGACCCGCTGGGATTGTCTAAGTTAGGCTCGATACTTGGTTCAATTGAACGGGTATTTGGTTTAAGTAATGCCGTAAGGATAGTCAATTTTAAGGTCAGTCGCTGAATTAAGAATCCCCACGCCTTTAGGCTGGGGAGTGTCAAATAAGATACCGTCCACAATTTCAGTCCTGGACGCACACATACCAAAGAAACCGGGTTTTTTACCGAATCAGCGGGTCACAACCTGTGTTTTTTCCTAAAAAAACCCGGTTTCTGAGTCCCGGTGCGTAAGTCCACAATTTGTCGTTTTATCCCCAGAGGCGATCTACTCTTCTTCTTGTGGGGCAGCAATGGTCCTGCGGATTTATCACTCTTTGTCGGTTAAGTTGCTCGAATATGCAATTTATTCCCGATCTTAGCTCGTCATCAGAGATCCCAAATGGGTTCTTTAAGCTATTGACACCACCAACAGATGAAGCGGTATAACGGCGGAGGCTTCAGCGGACGGCGTTGCACGGTGGCTACACCACCGATAACCTATGCCTCAGTTCCCTTGCCAGCCCTTGTTAGACTGCGATCGCTCTCTTCGCATTCGATCGCCCGGATCTACACTCCAAAGCAAGTTTGGTGGTTGGTAGGTTAATATACAAACAACCGAAGTTGTATACCATTACACAAAATAGTTTTTTAAGACTTCCTAACAGCATAGTTATTGATCGGGAATCAGCAATGAAACGAAACCCAGTAAATCTCACACGTTCGGTATTCCTATGGGCAATGCTAGGAATCATTTGTGGTTTGTTTGCTGCAACTTATTGGATATTTTTGTCTTACCTGATGGTGAGATTTGAATATTTTAGTGGACTTTCTCTACTAATCATCATGCCGCTTGCGGGTTTGCTCATCGGTTTGCTCATTCATTGGCTGGGAAATCCTGGCGAAATAGGGTTGATTATTGACAATATTCATCTCAATGGTGGGCGGTTACCAATGAACGAGAATCCTTCGATGATTCTGTCGTCGCTTATCAGTATTGCAAGTGGAGGCAGTGCTGGTCCAGAAGCACCAATGGTGCAAGTAACAGGTTCAATTGGTACGTGGTTGGCCGATCGCTTTCAATTGCGTGGAGAGGCACTACGAACTTTGAGTATTGCTGGCATGGCATCTGGTTTTACAGTTTTGTTCGGCGCTCCATTGGGTGGTACTTTTTTTGCTTTAGAAATCCTGCATCATCAGAATGTTGTAGAGTATTTTGAAGCAATATTGCCTGCGGTCGTGGCAAGTTGTGCAAGTTACACCATTTTTGTAGCAATTACCAAGCTAGGAATAGGTCCTACCTGGCATTTTCCTCAATACAATGTGGACAGCCTTTATGACTTTGGCGCAGCGATGGCTTATGGAATCGTAGGTGCGCTCGTGGGGTGGCTTTTTATCGCTGTATTTCGCAATGTAGGTCGCTTGTTTGATTCGATCCCCGGTCCCATCTATGTGCGGACTACTTTAGCTGGGCTAGGACTTGGTGTTTTATCAGCTTTTTTTCCGCTCACTCGTTTCTTTGGTGAACATCAAATTGAAAAAATTGTTGAAGGAAACTTTTCTTTGGGATTTGTCTTAACTTTAGTTATTGCTAAAGTGTTTGCCATTAGTACCACCGTAAATGGAGGCTGGCGGGGGGGGATTATCATCCCACTTTTTTTTATAGGAGCTTGTTTAGGAAAGGCAATCGCTATCATTAATCCCGCATCCAACGAGACTTTGGCAATGATTTGTGTAATGGCTGCTCTGAATTCAACAGTTACTAGAACTCCAATTAGTACAACTCTGCTACTCGCCAAGTTGACAGGATTCAGCACTTTTACACCGATTCTATTCGCTAGTCTCGTGGGTTTCTTCTTGGCTCCCCGATCTCCCTTCATTACCTCACAGCATAAAGTTGATTAACAAACGGCTAGAATTCCTGTAATAGCTCGGTGTAGCGGTGACAAATACGTGCAATTTGCGAGTGTCGAGTCTCAAGGCTTCTGCCATTACAAATGCACCAATTGCATCAAACAAAATCTAGCCGTTGATACCAGTCAGCTTGCCGTTTTTGATCCATTGCCAAAAGCCAGTGTCACCAGTGCCAATGCGAAACTCAATTTGTATTCGATCGGGCTGATGCTCAAACGGTTGGCGAATGATATCGAGTCCAAATGGGTTCTATCAGAGTCCCAGCGTCATGAACCCCATGCCTAAAGGCAGGGGCTTGTAGACTGTCCGACTCTTCGAGCGGGATACAAGCCAGAACATGACCAGCCTCAGACGCAACAAGCGTCTACGTTTTTAAGGTCACGATACCTACAAATGCGTCGCTAGTTTGTAGCCCTATCGTTGGTTGTTAAACATCTTTCATGGGTTAAGGAAGTGCAGCCAACCTGACAAGCCTTGAAAACATTGGCGAAGCGAACGTTACGAGCAATCAGAGGAGACGCAACAATGTCTAACTTTGTCTTTGTAATTGATACCAATCGCAAACCGCTATCACCATGTAAGCCAGGAATGGCCAGGTCATTGCTGAAAGCTGGAAAAGCAGCGGTATTTCGCCGCTATCCGTTTACGATTGTTTTAAAAAAAGCAGTTGAGACGAATCCTGAACCGCTAGAACTGAAATTAGAGCCCGGATCGAAAGTCACGGGGGTTGCAATCAAACAGGACAACAAGATTATCTTCGGAGCCGAACTGCAACACCGGGGCCAGCAAATTAAAGATGCACTTCTGTCTCGCCGTCAACTTAGGCGAGGAAGACGCAATCGCAAAACTCGATACCGTAAGGCGCGATTCCTCAATCGCACTCGCCCCGATGGTTGGCTCGCTCCATTCTTGCAACACCGAGTCGAAACAACACTTACATGGGTTCGCAAATTGATTCGACTCGCGGACGTTGCCAGCATTGTTCAAGAGTTAGTGCGGTTTGATTCTCAACTCATGCAAAACCCTGAAATCTCAGGCGTTATGTATCAGCAGGGAGAATTGCAGGGTTACGAAGTCCGGCAGTATCTCTTGGAAAAATGGCATCGGCAGTGCGCTTATTGCTCGGCTGAAAATGTACCTTTTGAGGTTGAGCACATTCAGCCCAAATCAAGAGGCGGCTCGGATAGGGTTTCCAATTTGACGCTTGCCTGTCACGATTGCAATCAAAAGAAAGGCAATCAGGATATTCGAGCATTCCTAGCAGCTAAATCCGACCTGTTAAACCGCATCCTCAAACGAGCAAAGTTACCACTCAAAGATGCAACAGCGGTCAACTCAACCCGATGGGCATTATTTAATGCACTTAAAGAAACGGGATTGCCCGTCACTACTGGCACGGGCGGACAAACTAAGTTCAATCGCCATCGGTTAGGTTTGGCTAAATCGCACTGGCTTGATGCTGCGTGTGTGGGCAGCGTTGACACGCTCAAAGTATTGACTTCAAAGCCTTTGTTGATTGTGGCTGTCATGTCAGGGGACACGACAGATGTGCGGCCCGGACCAGTACGGATTTCCCATTCGGCACAAGTCCAGAGTACAAATTCACAAAGGGTTTCAGACTGGCGATATTGTCAGTGCAACCGTTACCGCAGGGAAGAAAGTCGGCTCTTATACAGGACGGCTTCTCTGCCGTGATCGACGGCAGTTTTGATATCGTAACGAAGGCTGGGAGAGTAGCAGGTATTAGCCACAAGTATTGCAAATCTATTCACAAAAAAGATGGCTATAGCTATGGGTTTTAAAAATATTTCAAGGCGACGGTCGTCGCTGTCGCTTTCCTCCCCATGTCTAAAGCCAGGGGCTTCTCGCTCGTTTTTTAGTGAATAACTGTGAAGTTTTGTCGCTTTTTCGCGAAGTGCTTCCAGGCACTGCGGTAGACTAACCTTTAATTCTCTGTGCAGGCTATAGCGGTGTCACCTAGCCGTCAAATCTGTTAATTCGCAGAGCCAGCAAATTTTTAGTGACTCGTTGGGAGCCTTTATTCAATGTCTCATTCAGTCAAAATTTACGATACCTGCATCGGCTGCACTCAGTGCGTCCGGGCTTGTCCGACTGACGTTTTGGAGATGGTGCCCTGGGATGGCTGCAAAGCAGCTCAGATTGCCTCATCTCCCCGCACCGAAGACTGTGTAGGCTGCAAGCGGTGCGAAACTGCTTGCCCCACCGATTTTCTGAGCATCCGGGTTTACCTGGGAGCAGAAACCACTCGCAGTATGGGTCTAGCTTACTAAAAATCGATCGACACGCCGCTCAAATTACGGGCACAAGAGAGGGGGCGATTAAATTGCCCCCTCTTTTTTTGTCGCGGAATCTGCATTCTGGGGCCCGAAGAAGGTTGACGCACAGTAAATAGTTTGCTTATTTTAGCTCCTGTATGCTACTATTCTCTACCTGGCATAGGTACCACTGAGAAAAGCGGTCGAATGGATGGGCTTGCATCCACACACAGACAAGAAAATATGCAGACGAAGGGAAGATCAAAAGCATCAAAAACGAAGCAGGGCAAAGACTCTACGATGTTGAGTCCTATCAGCGCGGTGCAACTAGAACTACCGTTGTTTGCGAATGTCGAGTCAGTTCACCTTCACAGCGAGATGACTTCGCTAGACTTGTTGAATTCATGCAGCAGCAATATCCAGACGCCGAAATCATCCAAGATGTCGGCTCAGGACTCAACTTCAAAAAGAAAGGACTGCAAGCCCTACTGGTCAGATTTATGCGCGGCGAACAGCTCACGATTGTTGTTGCCTGTCGGGACAGATTGTGTAGATTCGGATTTGAACTATTCGAGTTCATGGCAGAATAAAACAGTGGAAAAATCCTGGTTCTCGACCGAATTGTTTACTGCCCGGAAACCAAACTCACAAACGATATTCTTGCCATCCTTCACGTCGACCGTTGCAGAATGCACTCCCGGCGAAGTTATAGCAAGAAAATCAAGGAAGATCCGTCTATTCCTAAATCCCGAGCAAAAAGCGCTAATCAAGCAGTGGTTTGGCGTGAGTCGTTTTGTCTACAACACGACAATCACATACTTGCAAGAACCAGGCACAAAAACTAGTTGGATGGCAATCCAAACCGGAATACTCAACAGTTTGCCAGAATGGGCAAAGCCTGTACCTTTCCAAATCAAATCAATCGCCATCAAAGATGCTTGCTTAGCCGTCAAAGCAGCTAAACAGGGATTCAGCAAAGACGGTCTAATCCGCCAATGCAAATTTCGGAGTAGAAAAGATACCAAGCAGTCTATTTATGTACCAAAAACGGCAATAAAAGACTGTGGTGTTTACCATTCAATTCTAGGTAAGTGTCGAATAAAAGAAGCCCTACCTGCAACTTTCAGCGATGGCAGGCTGACTCTTGCCTATGGCGACTATTACCTAATCGTTTCTGAAGAAGTGCAACAAGTTAAGACTGAGAAACAAGGTCGGCTGGTTGCCTTATATCCCGGTGTCCGCACGTTCATCACATTCTTTAGTGAAGATTCTTATGGCGGGCTAGGAAATGATTCTAATTTGCACATTCAAAAATTGTGTTTTCGTTTGGACAAATTGGTGTCAAAGATTTCTCAAGCTCCTAGTAAGCAGAAAAGAAGATTCAAGAAAGCAGCCAGCATACTTCGCTGTAAAATCAAGAATTTGGTTAAAGAATTACATCATAAAACAGCTAGATTCTTAGTTGATAATTTCGATGTAATTCTACTACCCAAGTTCGAGACTTCTCAAATGGTGTCTAAGTCCCGCCGTAAATTAAGTAATAAAACGGTGAGACAAATGTTAACCCTAAGTCATTACGAGTTTAAAACTTTTTTGAAGTGGAAAGCTTGGGATAAGTCAAAACTTGTAATTGATTGCAGCGAAGCATACACCTCCAAAACAGTATCGCGGACGGGTGAAATTGTCCCAAATCTCGGTGGCGCTAAGACTATAAAGTCTCAAGCCACGGGATTGAAGATGGATCGAGATCTAAATGGTGCTCGGGGGATTTTCCTTCGGGCATTGGTTGATACACCTTTGTTAAGAAATTATCTTAACTTATATGTTTGTTAGCCTTTGTTAGCAAAAAAGTATCGGTAAAAATGATAAAACTTGAGTTTTATTGCGATCGCTAAGCAGGAGTAGTACGTTATATGTGCGGAATCGTTGGCTATATCGGCACGCAAGCAGCAAGCGAGATTTTGCTAGCAGGATTGGAGAAACTAGAATACCGGGGCTACGATTCAGCGGGCCTCGCTACCATCTCCGAAGGAGAAATTACCTGCATCCGAGCAAAGGGCAAATTGCACAACCTCCGGGAAAAGCTAGCAGAGATAGATTCTCTGGCTCCCATCGGCATCGGGCACACCCGCTGGGCAACTCACGGCAAACCAGAGGAATATAACGCTCACCCTCACCTGGATAATAGCGGGCGAGTTGCAGTAGTTCAAAATGGAATTGTCGAAAATTATCGCGAGTTGCGGAAAGAATTGAAAGCAAAGGGACATAAATTTATCTCGGATACAGATACAGAAGTTATTCCTCATTTAATAGCTGATTTTTTGCAAGAAGCAAGAAGCAAGAAGCAAGAAGAAAAAGATAAAAAAGTTGAGAAAATTGCTGATTTCTCGTTTTTGGAAACAGTCTTAAAGGCGGTAAATAAATTAGAAGGAGCCTTTGCGATCGCCGTTATCTGTGCAGATTTTCCAGAGGAAATAATTGTCGCCAGACAGCAAGCTCCTTTGGTGATAGGCTTTGGTGCAGGCGAATTTTTCTGCGCTTCCGACACGCCGGCCTTAGTATCTCACACCCGCACTGTTTTGTCCTTGGAAAATGGCGAATTGGCAAGGCTAACTCCGATGGGAGTCGAAGTTTACAGCTTTGCAGGGGAAAGGCTGAAAAAAAGCCCGCGCATCCTTGGTTGGAGTCCGGTTTTAGTCGAAAAACAAGGCTTCAAACACTTCATGCACAAGGAGATTTATGAACAGCCGGCCGTAGTCCGAGCTTGTTTGGAGGCTTATTTAGACAGCGAGTGGCAGCCGGAAAATCCGCGCTCTCCCATCAATCTCAACTTGCCCAATGAACTCTGCGCTGATGTCGAACAAATTTCAATTCTCGCCTGCGGAACGAGCTGGCACGCCTCGCTAATTGGCAAATATTTGTTGGAACAATTAGCTAATATTCCCACTGCTGTGCAGTACGCTTCTGAGTACCGCTACGCACCGGCACCGCTGACAGCAAATACTTTAACTATTGGGGTAACTCAGTCGGGAGAAACGGCGGACACGCTGGCTGCTTTGGGGATGGAACAGCAGCGCCGCGCGGGTTTTACTGATAAATTCCGGGCGAGAATGTTAGGCATTACTAACAGGACTGAAAGTTCGATCGCCCACATGATGCCGCACGTGATCAATACCCACGCCGGTATAGAAGTCGGCGTTGCTGCGACTAAAACTTTTGTGACTCAGTTGATGGCATTCTATTTCTTAGCTTTGGATTTGGCGCACCAGCGGCAAACAATCAGCGCTGAAAGATTGGCAGAAATTATTACTGGTTTGCGCCAGTTGCCGGCGGAAATTGAAAAGTTTTTGGAGATTCAAGAACAGTATGTGGAGGAATTGTCCCACCAGTTCACGGAAACCCAAGATTTTATCTTTGTGGGGCGGGGAATTAACTTCCCGATTGCTTTGGAAGGGGCGCTGAAACTGAAGGAAATTAGCTACATTCACGCCGAAGGATATCCGGCGGGAGAGATGAAACACGGTCCGATCGCCCTTTTGGATGCGAAAGTGCCTGTAGTGGCGATTGCCATGCCCGGTAGCGTCTACGAAAAGGTGCTTTCTAACGCTCAGGAAGCGAAAGCCCGCGACGCTCGTTTAATTGGCGTCACGCCGAAGCAAGGTGTGGCGGAAGCCGATATTTTTGACTACGTTTTGCCCGTGCCTTTGGTGGATGAATTGTTGTCGCCGATTGTGACAGTAATTCCGCTGCAATTGTTGGCTTATCACATTGCGGCGCGTCGGGGTTTGGATGTGGATCAGCCGCGCAATTTGGCGAAGTCGGTGACGGTAGAATAAAAAAATTCAGTTGGCAGTTGACTGTTGACTGTTGACTGTTGACTGTTGGCTGTTGACTGTTGACTAATGACTAATAACAGTTGTTATAGGGGTTCGATCGCGTGGTGAGGTATGCCCTGCGCGGGCCAATGCCCTGCGCGGGCCAATGCCCTGCGCGGGCCGATGCCCCATGCGCGATGCCCGATGCCCTATTCCCTATTCCCTCTGGCTGACTCCGCAAATTGCGGCTAACAGCAACCAGCTTGTAGTATTGACTCTGAAATCAAACAGCGTCACGTCTACAGTATTAAATAGGGTACAGGCGACGAAGGCTAATAAATAACTGAAAAAAATTAGGCGATCGCCCGCTCTCAAATCTTGACAAGCCACCTGATTCGTGCTATTAATCATAGATTTTTGATTGATATCTAAAGCATTTTCCGCTTTTTCCAGTGTTGCTATTTGCTCATGTTTGATATCCGCAGAACAAAGTGGCCAATTGGCCAGCAGCCAAACACCCCTAGCCAAAACCCAACCAACTAAACCAAACAACAAAAGGGTTGCAGGTATTCCCGTTTCCGCAGTCAACATCAGTATCAAACTGTGAGGATGACCAAGCCATTCTTGCATTTGAGCTTGATAGAGAGGCGTAAAATTTCGCAATCCCCAACCAGTCCAAGGACGCTGCTGAGTCATCGACCAAGCAAATTCCCACTGAGTAGTTCTCAAAGTAGCTGTAGGTCGATTTGGGAACATCTCGTCGGTGAGTCTAGCCCAAAAGAAAGCAGGGACAATTATTCGCAAATACTGCCGTAAAGGTTCCGGGCCAAAGGCAGAAAAAAAAACTGTGCTAGCCACACTAAAAACCGCAGCTAATAATTTTTTATAACCCGCATAAAATGCAAAAGCCAAAACTGCCAAAACTGCCAGTCCCCAAGCATTGCGAGAATTAGTAAAAATTAAAGCAACAGCCTGGACGATCGCTGCAAAACTTAAAAAGAGGAATCGGTAATTGGGAATCTGGAATTGGGAATCGGTAATTGGGAATCTGGAATTGGGCATTAATATTCCTTCTTCCCTCGAACCTCTTCCTTCTGAATCCTGACTCCTGACTCCCGACTTTTGCCCAATAATTAATCCGTGTATCCGTGACAAAATCCGTGTCGTGCCTTCCTTCTTCCTTCTGAACCCTTCTTCCATCCACAGTCCCAGTGCTAAAATAAAAGCAATTGTCAGATAGCAAGCTAAAATATTAGCGTACATAAATACAGAAGCCATGCGGCCGGGTGGATTGCCTTTGGGTTCGAGTACCCAGCCAAAAACAGGCTGCAATTGATCGATGCCGCTCCAACCTAAAAATTGCTGTCCCAGGCCTAAAATTATCACGGGAATTGAACTAATTACAATCATCCAAGACAATTGTCGCAACTGAGCCGAAGTTTGAATTAAACTGCTGAAAGTGGCAAACAATATAAAGAACGGCAAGAAATTGTACAACCCTAAAAAAGCCTCGATGGGGTTGTGGGCAAAAACCGCTGTGATGACTAGCAGCGCGCTCAGAATTGCGAATCCTCGATTCAGCGGGCGGCGACTAATTTGACGGAACTTTTGCTTGCAAGTGCCGGCCAATCCCAGGAATAAACCTAAAGCTCCCAAAATCGGAATTAAGGGAAAAATCAGCATCCCGACTTGAGCGAAATTCCAAGGAATTTGCAGGCTGCGATCGGGATGTTTTTGGAGGCGAGACTTGAGATTTTCGGCTGTCAGTTTGGCAGCTAATTTCAACCGATTTTTGATATTCACCCACACTCCAAATCTAAAATCTAAAATCTACAATCTACAATCTACAATCGTTAAGCTAGTTCCCAAACGCATTCCGATCGCGTTAATCGAATTTGAGCTAACGCAAAAATGGTCGGGATAATCCGGCCGTAGTTGGTGGAAATCGATCGCCAACCCAAATCCGCGAAAAACCAAGTCCACATCACCGGGCCGAGAAACGAGAACACGCTGCGCGTCGCACCGTAACGAGCGGCACTCACAGCCATACCGCGCCGCGCTGTCTGAATTGCGACATAATTTTGAAACTGGGTTGCTGCGGTTGCAGTCCCTGTAACAACGGCTTGTTTTGCCATTTCATAGGTGGCAAAATGCAGCGCAAATTGATTGGCCATCAATTTAAGCAACATTGGTTTTAAGATGGAACTGACAGCTAAAGCACTGCCGCCTTTGAACAGTAAACCGAGCGGGTCTTTTTCCGCAGCAATTGGCAGGGGTTCCGAGAGTTTGGACTCAACGATCGCTCGCTGTACGCGCACTGTCAGCGCTTGCTGTTCGTGGGCCGGCAAACCCTTCCAGGTCCGGCCCATTAAGTGCAGAAATACTTCGGCCTCTAAGTCGGTGGTTGACAACTGTTTGGGATAAGGGATTTTGAGATAGCGGCAAACTTGAATTAGTGCTTGTCTGTAAGTTACTTGTTCGGTTCGCCCTCTGAGTACCGTCAACCCGTCGGCTGCAAGATAGCGAAAGCGCTGCTCTAGGGCGTCTAGCCATGCTTGGCGATCGCGGCTTTGTACGTCTATGGGTGCGGGGGTTTGCACGTAATCTAAAGGGTTAAACTTGCGGCTGAACAGAAGTTCTGTTAGTTGTTGCAATTCTTCTTCTGTTGCCAATTCTAGTGCTGCTCTGAGTTCGTCCAAAATTTTGCCCTCCCGTATACGATTTTAGATTTTAGATTTTAGATTTTAGATTGCTGCTGCTTGACAACCAGTGGGATTTAGGATTTACCTACAGTGGCATTTTTTAAACTGGTCTTACCTGTCGATTCGTGCCAGCCCCTATTCTACTACCTGGCGCAGGGCGATCGACAGGCTTTGCACAGAATATCCGACTGCTAGAAGCCATAACCTCAGCAGCTACATCGATCGGCGGATGCGCATCTAAATTTTATAGTCAAGTTTGGGGTGTCCCGCCCGCCCTAAAAATACAATTTAGATGCCCGACAGCAAACCCGGAACCCCTCGGTACGTCTACAACCCCGCAGCTTGAAGAGTCAAACCGTCGCCTTGAACCCCCACTATTTTATAGACTATAAACAAAGGAAAAATAATTTAGTGTACTTCTGTTCCAAAAGGTCAGTTAATCCTATAATGAGTTGAGTTTTTTTAGAATACGGTAAATGATGTCTTCTTCTGTGGCACCGTTTTTTTGGGCAGGCATATTGGCAAGATACTTTCCATCTCAAACAGCATCTAAAGGATTTTTTAACTCCTATTTAGAAACAATTGAACAATAGCTAGCCGTCTGTTAACAAGCCCTAAAAAAAATAGGTCATCGGGATTTTGATTGGGAAAAAGCTAGCGATTCTTATCGCGATCGAGTCGGACAAGCTTACCTATTTGACCTGGGAGCTTGGCATATGTCCAATCAGGGTTACATAAAAGGCAGTTTAACATTAATATCAGATAGGGCTGCCGATCTAGTTTTAGATTTTGGCGGGGGTATTGGCACTCATGCTATGGCAGCAGCTCTTTGTCCTCAAGTAGAACAAGTAGTGTATTGCGATCTAGACCCCATAAATTACAATTTTGTTCAAAGCCGACCTGCTAAGTTAGGCTTTAGTGACAAAATATCCTGTTGGCTGCAATTATCTTCGACGGAATTTTTAGAGGCGATTATTTGTTTAGATGTGATGGAATATTTACTAAATTCCAGTCAGCAATTGATAGATTTTTACCAAAGGCTGGCTCCGTTAGGGAAGATTTTCCTTAACTGGTATTTATTTAAAGATTTTAATCAATAAATTCCTTTTAAGCTAGAATAGTAGGAATAAATAAACACATTTGTTTCTCAACTTCAGTCTAATCTTAGCGAGGTTTTTCACTCTGATTTAATCACCGCTCGTTGCTATCGCAAATTAACTGCAAGTTAAGAAATCAGCTCAAGGCTTATTTCCTAGAAAAAGTCCGGTAAGTAATGTATCTGGAAGTTCAATTATGTTCGATGTTGCGGTGATTGGTGCGGGTATGGCGGGGCTCAGTTGCGCTCAACGGTTGCGTCAAGCTGGTTATTCTGTGGCGGTTGTTGAGAAATCTCGCGGCGCGGGGGGACGAGTCGCTACCCGCCGCGTACAGGGTACTAGGGCCGATCACGGGGCTCGCTATTTGGAACCGCAGGGAGATGCGGTACAGGGGTTAATTGAGGTTTTGGTCGATCGCCACATCCTCAAGCTCTGGACGGATAGTGTGCGAGAATTCCGACAAGGAGAAATGTTCTCTATTCCTAGTTCTTGTTATGTCGCACCTGCTGGTATGAATGCTATCGGTAAGTATCTGGCCCAGGATTTAGATATTTGGTACGGCCGCCGCGTCCAAGCTATTTCTCCTACCGACAGTCAAATGTGGCAGCTTTCTCTGGAAGTTACCGACGACAATTTAGAGATACCTCAAGAATTGATGGCTAAGGCTGTAGTTGTGGCAATTCCTGCACCTCAAGCTTTAATGTTTTTGAATTCAGAAATCGGTTTGCAATCTGATTTTATTGACAAATTGCGTTCTGTGGATTACGACCCTTGCATTACCGTTATGGCTGGCTATTCTGCGGCAAAACAGCAAGATTTAAGCAATCTAAATCCGCAGTGGAAATCTGTTACTTTTCGAGATGATGCTGATTTAGCTTGGGTTGGTTTAGATAGCAGCAAGCGGCTTGAGTCGCAGCAGCCTGTGTTTGTGGTTCACAGCAGTGCTTCTTTTGCCGATCGCCATCTAGAATCTGCGGATTTGCCAACAGTCGGTCAAGAATTGCTCGATCGCACTTCTGAATATTTAATCCCTTGGCTGAAACAGCCGGAATGGTTGCAGGTTCACCGCTGGCGCTATGCTTTTTGTCGAAATCCTTTGCCTGTTTCTTGTTTGGTGGCTGGGGGGACTTTGCCGCTGGTTTGTGCGGGGGATTTGTGCGGGGAAGGTCAAATAGATGGTGCTTTGCGATCGGGTTTGGCGGCCGCTAATTGGGTGAATTCTCAGTTGCAAAATTTGCCCTTAGATTCCAGCCTAAATTGGTAATGTGACATCCTCCCCCACCAAATCTTACGATTATGGTGGGGGCTTCCCAATTTCGCAATTGAGATTTGCTGCCTCATAGGACTTGTACCCAAGTATCCTCCGCAGCCAGCAAACGCTAGTCCAAGCGTCCTTTTTGCCCGATTTAAAATGTTTATTCCAGAGTTCCAGTCTCGGTCGATAATCAATCCACAATGAGGACAATTATGAACTCTATCCTTGAGTATTTTCTCGACCCGCTCACTACAACCAGAACATTCGATACTGGTTCCTCTAGGGTCATCTCCAATTGCCCACTTACCGCGTTTTACCGCAACTGCTTGCAGGATATTCAGGAAACTTCCCCAGGCTGCATCCAATATCGACTTGGCGAGTCGGGTTCTTGCCAAGCGCTTAATGTTCAGGTTCTCAAACGCTATCAAGTCGTACTGGTCACACAACCAATGTGCAACTTGATAATGAAACTCTTTTCTCTGTCTGGCAACATGCAGGTGGAGACGAGCAACCTTATTGGATTGTCGTTGGTGGTTTTTGCAACCCCTTTCCATCCGTGCCAGTTGCCGTTGATGACGAGCTAATTGCTGTTGAGACGAACGGTAAAACTGCGGAATCTCTACCGCTTGCCCGTCTGAGGTCGCCAAAAACTTCTCTAAACCTACATCTATGCCGACTGCATTCTTGATTTCATCGACTGGTAGCGGGTCAGGAACAGTCCCATCTTCCAGCGACAAACTCGCATACCACCCATCAGCTTTCCTGACTAAGGTAGCCTGCTTAATCGTGAACCCGTCCGGGATTGGACGATGCAGGATAACTTCAATCTCGCCAATTTTTGACAACTTGAGGATGTTCCCAACTAGATGCGCTCCGGCTTTTTGGCAGTTGACTCGTGGAAAGGTAAACGAGCAAATGTCACCCCGTTTCTTAAACCGAGGACGCCCACCACGTTTGCCTTTGTTGTCAGGAATCAACCAACGTTTCCAAGCCTTATCTAACCTCATTAAGTTCTGTTGTTGGCAATCGGCATAGATGTTTTTGTACTCAGGAAACAATTCTTTGGTTTGGCGTAACTCCGATGCTTGAGTGTAGTAGTCAACTTTGTCAGGAATATCACCTATCGGTTCAGACACAATACTGCATCGGTCAATCTGACATCGAGTGCGGCGTAGCCAATCCAGCCTTTGAGCCAGTGCGTAATTGTAATGTCTACGCAGTAACTCTCCCCAGACTTCCATCGTGGACGCCTGTTCAGGAGTAGGGCTGAGCTTGTACTGGTAGGTGATTAGCATATTGCTACTATACTGCATATAGCAATACAAAGTGAACCTATGAAAGCTATCACCTTTAGACTGCCAGAGCAAGAGTTAGAAACATTGCAAGCATACTGCGAACAGGAAGGAAGAAATCAGACAGATGTACTCAGAGAATACATTCGCAGTCTCAAAAGGAAGATTAAACGTGATGACAAAGATTAATTGGTCGCTTCCGTCCCTCCAGCAACCCGCCTATCCCCCATGCCACCAAACCCTACCGGGCTATGGTGGTAGTACCCCGGCGAAATTATGATGGCTACAATTAAGGTATCGATTTTGTCTCTAACGCTATGATTGCCATCCCGTCTGGGTTTAGCCCGGAAGATTACCTTGCCCTCGAACGTGATAATACCGTCCGGCATGAATATCGGCGCGGTTTGGTGTACGCGATGGCGGGAAGTAGCGATGACCACAGCCGTCTGTGTATTAATTTGATAACTGCGATTAACCTTCACCTGCGCGATGGTGACTGTCAGTTTTTTTCGGCTGATGTCAAGGTGAATTATGCGGATTCGTTCTTCTACTATCCAGATGCGTTTGTCACCTGCGATCCGCGCGATCGCGAAGATCGTTATGTGAAGCGTTATCCCAAGTTGATTGCTGAGGTGCTATCCCCAACGACTGAAAACTTCGATCGCGGTGAGAAGTTTGAGGATTATCAACAGCTTGAATCGTTGGAAGAGTATGTTTTAATCGCACAGAACCAGATGCGGGTGGAGTGTCGTCGTCGGGTGCAGGATGCGAGTTCCCTGGGCTGGGAAACGGTGGTTTATGAAGCAGGCGATGCGGTGATGCTGCGGAGTATTGGGCTGGAAATGCCGATCGAGGAGTTATATCGCGGTGTCAGCATACTCTGAACTCCTGAGATTCGATCGATTGAATTGCACTAACGGTTTCCTTTGGCATAATCGCCCTTTATCCCAAACGCTGCACCTCTTCCACCGACAGAGAAAGCGCCTGGGCAACTTGTTCGACGGTTAAACCCATTGCCAGTAGTTGGGGGATGGCTTCTCGTTGTGTTTGCTCGACGCGATCGGCCCGCTGACTTTCCGCTTCAGCCCGTTGACTTTCCGCTTCAGCCCGTTGACTTTCCGCTTCAGCCCGCTGCCGTTCCTGTTCGGTGTGGAGGCGTTCGAGTCGAGCTTGCTCGCTCCCCGTCAGCAACAAATTCCCCTGGTTATCCCACCAGCGCAACCAACGCTGTGTCTGATTTTGATAGCTGCCGAACCATACGCCTAACTCTACTCCCATGCGCTCGATCGGGTAATGTCCGCGATCGTTCGGTTCCAACAGGCGATAGCGGGCGTTCACCCAGTTGTAGACTTCCAGTTGGCTAGTTTTAATTGTATAGATGGCGTAGTAGGGAATGCGGATAATCTGTTCGTATACCCAAAACTTCCCTGGCTTCTGATTAGTACCTTCTGGCAAACGAGATAAAGGCGTGTTGTCGCGTTCTTCGGAACCATCCCCACTCGCCAATTCGATCGCAATTATGGGCACCATATACTCGCGCCACAGCACGTAAGAGCGGCGAATTTCTCCGTCTAATAGGGGCGGAACGTTGGGGACGTAGAACCAATCAGGGGCTTCGGCTCCGCGTTCGGGGGGGTCGGTTTCGCGCCAGTATATCCCGCTATCTTGCCCGATCGCATATTGTCCGTCGGGGTGAAGCGTTTGCAGTGTGCTTTCTAGGGAGTCGGTGAGCAGGATACTCTGAGGATGTTCTTGGAAGTTCTTCACGAACGTGCCGTCTGATTCGGGGAGTTGGGTGTGATCCGGGAAGGCGGGGGGCAACCCTGTCGCATTAAGACTTTGGCTCATGGCTGGTACGCGATCGACTCGCGATCGAACTGATGCTCTGTTATAGCCTAGCGATTGTCGATCGATTTGTGTAGCCCAAGATAGCGATCGTTCTGAAAAATCGAGCAATCGACCTACAAAAAAATGGAAAAATGGTGTAAAGTCCCACTTTTGTAAATTGTTATTTTTTTGCTGTTTCCTGGCGTTTTAACTCTTGTTCTTGCATCTGCAATAATTCGGGAACTGTTACGAAAATGTACCCTTCCTTTCTCAATCTAGCAATAATATCAGGCAAAGCTTTTACAGTTCTCGCTCGATTGCCGCCGCCGTCGTGCATCAACACAATACCCCCGGATTTTGCCTGCCTCATCACGTTGTCTATCAAAGATTCCGTAAGAGTCCGCCAATCAAAAGAATCAGCAGACCACATCACAACTGAATAATTTTTCTTTTGAGCGTAAGCTGCCAATCCATTGTTTAAAATGCCTCCTGGCGGGCGGAACATCGATGTTTGGATGCCGGTCAATTCCTCAATTAAGGATGATGTGCGATCGATCTCGCGAGCTGCACCGTCTTCGTTATACTTAATATATTGGTGGTTCCAAGTGTGGTTGCCGATCGCGTGACCTGCTGCTGCGACCTGTTTGCCAATGTCGGGATAAGCTTGCAGGTATCTTCCTACCCAGAAGAATGTAGCCTTAATATTGTTTTTCTTGAGAATCTCTAGGATTTGTGTAGTTGTTTTCGGCCAGGGGCCGTCGTCAAATGTCAGGGCGATCGCCTTGTGCTGGGAGTCGAGTTTCGCCTCACGAATGGTTGTACCTTGAAACTGATCCGGTACGGTTGATTGAAAGCGCATTCCCTGCAATTCGGCTAGAGCCTGTTGGGAAAATTCAACTCGATGGGCGATCGCCTGTTTGAACTGATTAATATTGGAGGTCGGCTTTTGTTCTTGCGACTGGGATACGGTCAAGACTTGCGCCTGAATCGGTTTCAATGGCTGATTTGCCCGCAAGTTAATTGGCAACGTCACACCCAGCAAAAAACTTGCTGTGGCGGCGATAAAAGCAACGATTAAAGTTTTTCGCCGCCTCAACAGCCGTTTCATTTTTGTCACGTCATTCTCTCCTTCACACCTTGCACAGTTAATTCTAGATTTTATGTTGATATCAAGTTAATCAACTTTAGAACAATACTTCGGAAAGTTTTTGATTGCTAACAGTAGAATAAGGGTTCCAGGGCAATATGCTGGCACAAGACAACGCTGACTACAATCTTAAAACCTAATTTCAATTGTGCGGACTCGTGGCAAAAGCTAAACCCGGTTTGGTTTATTCGTAGATTTATCGTGACTCGCCGCAAAACTCGTAGAAACCGGGTTTCTAGCTACCTATGCGCGGGCCGTGAAACTGTCCGAAGTATTGTTAAAAGATCGTCTTAAATTTGATGGCACCTAAAGATGCTACTGCAAATGACCGATCGCTGGGAAGTCCGTCCGGATCAAAAAATTTAAGATTTGTGTGCCAGAAATCCCCTAACCCATGAAAACGGGGGATGGTTGAAATTTTGGCCCAGCCGCCGGGGAACCGCGCTCAAATCCGGTTAATGCCACGTTATCAAAAATCTGGGTTTAAAACCCTGTCCTTCTAGGACGGCTTTAATTTCTTAAATCCCTTCCTAAAAGTCAGGAAATTTCTAGTATACTAGAGTAGTCAAGGTTAAACACCTGTGCCTCAAGTGAAACAGGACATGAGACACACTTTTAGGCATAAATTGTTGGACCCTGAGCAGCGAAAACTCTTTAAACAGCTAGAGGCTGAATTCAGTAAGCCTTAAACCAGCAAAAACAAACTATTTAGAGACGTTCTGGCAGAACGTCTGTACAGTAGGGTAGGGCATACCCAAACTCTAGATAAATATTCTAGTACGCTTTTGGAGATAGACCCGCTGGGATTGTCTAAGTTAGGCTCGATACTTGGTTCAATTGAACGGGTATTTGGTTTAAGTAATGCCGTAAGGATAGTCAATTTTAAGGTCAGTCGCTGAATTAAGAATCCCCACGCCTTTAGGCTGGGGAGTGTCAAATTCTTAGGGACTGGGCCCGCATCGGTCCGCGTCCCTACCGGACGCTGCAAGTTGGTTTAACCTGAGATGTTGCACCATTCTCAATAAGCTTTTTATGAACAGGCAAGATGCCTGTTCCACAAAGAGTGAATTTTCTTGTGGAACAGGCATCTTGCCTGTTCTTGAGAATGGTGCAAGATGTGAGTTTAACCGGATTTGATATCAGGGGCGATCGATCGCCCGCGGGTTCTAAAATTAACTTTTAGAACCGATTCTCTGTTTGTACAAGCCGACAATCCGATCGATAACTTCAGCAACAGTCAGATTGTCTGTTTGAATTTCCACAGCATCAGCCGCTTTGCGCAAAGGTGCAACCTCGCGGGTGCTGTCCTTTTCATCCCGTAGGGCGATGTCTTGTTCCAACTGTGCCAAGCTAATATTAGCCCGATCGGCCTCTTTAAGTTCTAATAGCCGCCTGCGCGATCGCTCTTGTACAGAAGCCGTCAAAAAAATCTTCAGTTCCGCATCGGGAAACACATTAGTGCCGATATCGCGGCCTTCTGCTACAATTCCGCCTTTTTTGCCGCAGCGCCGCTGTTCCTTCACCAGAAACTGCCGCACGGCGGGAAGCGCCGCCATTTCCGAGACGCGGGATGTCACTTCCAAACTGCGAATTGCCTCGGTTACGTCTTCGCCGTTAATCTTCAACATCTTGGATGCGGGATCGAGGTTGTATTCCAAATAGCTGGAACTGACTAATTCGGCGATCGCCCATTCGTCGGAAATCGGCGTGCCTGTTTTCAATGCCAGCCAAGTCAGGGCCCGATACATCGCGCCGGTATCGAGATAAAACAAGTTCAGAGCAGTTGCTGCAAGGCGAGTTACGGTAGATTTACCAGCTCCCGCCGGGCCGTCGATCGCCACAATTGGCCGGCGGTTCCTGAGAATTATATTGTCAATCAAGCGAGTAGAGCCGACTCTGGCTGCCACGGCTAAAAGTCCCGCTGTTTCCACAACCTGCAAGGGCCTCAAAGTGTCGGGATCGACGAGTTCGGCGTATTCGAGCTCGACTGCGGGCTCGACTGCGAATGCTGCGTGGGCTGCAGCGAGTGCGGCCGCTGCGGTGCGGTCCCCTGAAGCAAAAGTTTCCGAGGCCTGTTGCAGCGCGCGGTAGAGTACGGAGGCTTGCTGTTTTTGCTCTAGTGTTAAATACTGATTGCGAGAACTCATTGCCAGTCCCGACTCTTCGCGGACGATCGGACCTGCGACAATCTCTACAGGCAAGTTAAAATCAAAGACCAGCTTCCGAATCATTGCTAGCTGCTGGGCGTCTTTCTGACCAAAATAAGCTTTTGTCGGCTGCACCAAACTCAAAAGTTTAGTCACAATTACCGCGACGCCCTGAAAATGACCAGGCCTCGACTTGCCGCACAAAACCGATGTCATCGCCTGCGGTGGCACTACTTGAGTTAAGGATGAAAGGTCAATCTCTATCTGTTTTTGGGCGGTTTTCTCTGTTTCTGTACGCGCGGCGAAGCTATCCCCTAGGGAATCGACTCCTTGGTTGCCGAACATTTCGGTTGCTGAGGGAGCAAAAATGACATCAACTCCAGCTTGGGAGCACAACAGGCGGTCTTGCTCTTGATTCCGAGGATAATCTTGAAAATCTTCTGTTGGTCCAAATTGCAGCGGGTTGACAAAAATGCTGACGGCGACGATCGCATTTTCTTGCCTTGCCCGCTGGATCAAGCTCAGATGTCCTGCGTGCAAAGCTCCCATCGTCGGCACCAAACCGACTGTCAAATGAGGTGCAGCAGACTTTTGTGAATTTAAGTAGCAGCGAAGTGCTGCAATGGTAGTAAACAGGCGCACCGGTAGAATCTCCTGAAGGCATTCGGCAGAATACAGAATTTATTGTCAGAATTTGTTCGATCTGACCTCTTGCACCGATGTTAGCAACAAGCTCGCGTACAAGAGAGCCCGACTATGGCGACGAGTGCAAGATGTGAGTTTTATTTTAGTTTCTGCCTTCTACACTTCGGATAACTTTATGTATGCTGCCTGAGACTACTGTTCACCGTCCAACAGTTGTTTGCTGCTGCGGCTCGATCACTTCGATTTCGACTCTGGCAACGCCGCTGCTCATCATTCCCAGCACGCTGGCGGCGCCGGCGGACAAGTCAATGAGCCGATCGCCCACATAGGGGCCGCGGTCATTAATGCGGACGATTACGGTGCGGCCGTTGTCGAGATTTCTCACCATGACTCTAGTTCCGAAGGGCAAGTGGCGGTGGGCTGCGGTCAAATCATTTTGGTTAAAACGCTCGCCGCTGGCGCTGAGGTTGCCGTTAAAGCCTGGGCCGTACCAGGAAGCCCAGCCGCTGAGCCGCACTTGAACTGGGCCCAGAGACAGCACGGGGGGTTCTGGTTGGGGTTGGCCTGCGACTTCTTCCAGGGGTGGGGCATTGCCCAGGAGCCTGCGGAGGCGATTGGTTGCTTGCAGGGCGTCTCGGCTAAAGTCCCTGGTGGTGTCGGGCAGGATGGTTTCGGCGTTGATGTTTACCAAGTCCTCGCCGTTTGCCTGGATAATGTAGCGATCGCCTTTTTCCCACTTAACGGTAATGCTGTTCGGATCGATGTTGTTGCGGGCTAGCTGGTTGAGTCTTGCTGCTAAGCTCGATGCCCGCCACACCGCATCGGGTTCTTGGTTGTTGGAATTGCTGGCAATCTTTCCAACTTTGGGATTTTCTTTGGTGCCCTCTACTTGCATCGAACTGCTAGCACCAACTTTGCTGTCGCCAGTTTCTCCGATTTTGGTGTTTGTTTCCGGAGTGGCGGAAAGAAATGTGAGGACTGGAATGTTTCGCACGTAGACTGTCGCTGCTTGTCGCCCGCCTAACTCGTGGGGCTGAATTTTGGCGATCGAGTCTCGGTCAATGTCAGCTCTTGCTTGGTACTGATACTGTCCGACTTTTTGTGCTTCAACCCGAGTCGCGTTTAACTGCGGGGAAGGTTGGGTGGAAATTACTTGCTTGAAAGCCTGAGAGTTTTGCTTGCCGGCACTTGTTGCTTGTGCGTGACAAGAGGATGCCGTTCCTACCACAGGAACTAACAGGACAGCGAGTAGACCACCAACAAATTTTTCCTTCATACGTCCATTTTTGTGAAGAGCCATTGCCAACCGAGATTGGAGGATTGGCCGTTTGGCGAGGGGCCTCAAGGATTTCTCTCTTGCCCTTCACCATTCCTCCGTGAGTCAAAGCAAAGTATCGGGGTGCGTTTTTGCTTTAATGCTTCAGCCCCAAAAAAATTTGGCTGAAACTTCCCTGACACTTGACAACTCATACTCGATCCACAATTTGTGTGTTGTTCATGAACTGCAACAGACTACCACAAACTTTTGGGGTTGGGGATCGCTGCGATCGCGATTTTCACCCAATCCTCATCAAATCTTCTCAGAGCCCTCTCTCATAAAATGCTTTACTTGCAGTGCTTACAGCCGTTTGAGCGATTCCCGAAAACTTTACAAAACTTTACAAAAATTTATTGTATTTTGTCCGCTGCCGAATGGCTAGTCTTAAAAAAGCTGTTTGTCAACTGTTATGGGAATAAACTAAAAATTAGAAATCGATTTGGCGGACTTATGGATTATCGAGAAGCAGGTGTGGATGTTGAGGCGGGCAGAGCTTTTGTCTCGCGCATCGGGAGTATGGTCAAGAGCACGCACCGATCGGGAGTTTTGGGCGGATTCGGCGGGTTTAGCGGGTTTTTCAGCGTCCCCGAGGGTTTAAAAGAGCCGGTGATGGTTTCGGGTACTGACGGCGTTGGGACTAAGTTGAAATTGGCCCACAATCTCGGGAGGCACGACACGGTAGGTATCGACTTGGTGGCGATGTGCGTCAACGACGTGCTGACATCCGGGGCCGAACCCCTCTTTTTTCTCGATTATTTAGCCACGGGAAAGTTAAATCCCGAACAATTAGCCGAGGTGGTGGCCGGGATTGCTGACGGTTGCAAGCAAGCCGGCTGTGCTTTGCTAGGAGGGGAAACGGCAGAAATGCCCGGTTTTTACTCTTCGGGTGAGTACGATTTGGCTGGGTTTTGCGTGGGTATTGTCGAAAAGAGCCTTTTGTTGGACGGTTCGCGGGTGCAGGTGGGAGATGTGGCTGTGGGACTGGCAAGTTCGGGCGTGCACAGCAACGGTTTTAGTTTGGTGAGAAAAATTGCTGGCGATCGAGGTTTTGATTGGCATTCCCAACCCGAACAGTTAGGCGGCAAAAGTTTAGGAGAAGTGCTGCTAACTCCGACTAAAATTTATGTGAAACCAGTCCTCGAAGCCATTAAGAGCGGTTTAGAAATTCACGGCATGGCTCACATCACAGGCGGCGGTTTGCCGGAAAATTTGCCCCGCTGTTTGGCAGCCAATCAATCTGTGAAAATTGACCGCAATAGCTGGCCAAATTTGCCAATTTTCCAGTGGATTTCTGAAGCGGGCAAAGTTGCCACAGCAGATATGTTCAATACTTTTAATATGGGGGTTGGGTTTGTGCTGTTGGTCGCTCCCAGGGAAGTAGAACAGGCTGTTAAATGGTTTGAATCTCAGGGAATTGGTGCTTGGGCGATCGGCGAAGTAATTCACGGTAACGGAGAATTGATAATGGGCATCGATTAATTTTAATTTAAGGAATCAAAAAAAAAACCTTTTTTTTTTTGGGTTAAAAGCTTGACTTTAAGCATTCAATAAAGTACAATTAAATAATGGGAGTGGTGGCAAAATTTAAATTTAAGCCACCACTCCCATTATCTAAAATATACCACAAGAAATCCCAAAAAGTCAATAGGTAATAGTTTCTTTTTTAGGGCTGATTTTTTAACAAGATTTTGAGAAACTCGGTTGATTAAACAATACCTTCTCCAACTTTATAGCAATTCCCAAAAGTAGTGAAAAGATAAATTGTATGCCAGCCTCTGTAGGGGCACGGGGCCGGGCCTTGTCCGGCGCGGGGAGCAGGACACGGCCGGACCCCTAAGTCCCTACTGTTCGCTTTGACTTTTAATAATTGGTATAAGATTGAGGATTGTAGCAAGACTTTTTTAAATTGGTATTAGTTTGCAGCCGTGACTTTTAATATGGGCATCGGGTTTGTGCTGTTGGTCGATCGCCCCAGAAGTAGAAGGGGCTGTTAAATAATTTGAATCTCAGGAAATTGTGGCGGAAGCGGGCGAAGTGATTGACGGTAAGGGGGAATCGATGGTGGGTAACGAGTAATCGGTAATTGGTAACATCCTTGGTACTGGCCTTGCCATAAATTGTCATCGTTCACTGCGATCGGATCTCTTCAGGGACTTGACACTGCTCAATGTTCTGCACTAACATAAAATATCCATCAGGGTCCATCTACCGTTAAAAATTATTTTCCACGAACTCTTCTAGGGTTCCGAGGGTGCCTAGGAGCGATACAAAAGCCACACAGAGATGTCCGCCTATCCTGAAAGAGTGCGGATTGTCGATTTTATTAATTTCAACGCCAACTTGATTGTAAATCTCAAAAGTTGGGTTGTGAAATAAGTGTGACCGAGCCAGGGTTTTCGTCAAGTAAAACCTGTTCAAATTGCCGTGACCAGAAACAAGGTTTTTCATTTATATAGTAGGAGCAACAATGTCAAACCTTTTTGGGAAAAGTTTGGGGTTTTGCCTCGCTTTCTTTAGTAATTTATTGGTGTAAAAAACACAGTCTTTGCAGCAGAAACAACTGCCGCACAGGTGCCCATTCCCAATGCGCAAGAGCCGCACTTTGGGAAACCCAGCCTCAGCTTGCCGCAGAAACAGACGCGCCGAGCCAAGCAGTATCAGTCCCGCGCCCCCGGAAACAGTCCACTCTGGCGCGACAGCAGACTCCTCAGAAAGCCCATTAACAGCAACATCAAATCCCCCCGCGCCGCCAGCCATAGCCAGCGAGTTAAAGCAATATCAAACCCCAGGAAGCGGCAGAAAAAAATCCCCAGACTCCAGCAGAAACCCCAGCTCAATCGCCAGATGTCGCCTCTATGAATCAGGTAACATCAGTATCTCAACTATCCGACGTGCGATTGACAGATTGGGCTTTCCCAGCCCTGCAATCCCTCGTGGAACGCTACGGCTGCATCGCGGGATATCCAGACGGAACCTATCGCGGCAGCCGAGCATTAACTCGATAGGAATTCGCCATCGGTTTGAACGCTTGCTTAGACCAAGTTACCAAGCTAATTGGCTCCTCAAAAGCTAACTTTTTCACCCAAGAAGACTTAGCCGTACTGCAACGCTTGCAATCAGAATTTGCCGCGGAATTAGCCAGCTTGCGCGATCGAGGGAATGCCTTAGAAGCGCGGACGAGCGAACTCGAAGCAAATCAGTTTTCGACAACTACTACACTCAATGGAGAAACCATAGTCATTAATCATTAATCATTAATCATTAGTCAACAGTCAACAGTCAACAGTCAACAGTCAACAGTCAACAGTCAACCATTATCTATCTTTAGAGTGGTGACAGAATTGTGAAGTTTCGCATAATTTGTGGGCGAGGGGATTTTTTAGGAAAATGCTCGATATGAAACGTTTAAAATTAAAATCAATGTTGGCGGCGGCGATCGCGATCGCCTTTTGTTTAATGGCGATCGCCAGCTACGCCCAAGCCAACAAGACTTTAACACTCGCGACTTCCCCAGACTACCCGCCCTATGAATTTAAAGATACGGCTGTTAGCGGCAACGAAATCATCGGTTTTGACATCGATATTGCCAAATATATTACTAAAAAATTGGGCTACGAGCTGAAAGTTATTGGCATGGATTTTAACGGCTTAATTCCCGCTTTGCAGGCGGGAAGAGCCGATTTTGTCATGGCTGGAATGACTCCCACAGCAGAAAGGAAAAAAAATGTTGATTTTTCTGACCTTTACTACGAAGCTCAAAATACAATTGTCGCCAATAAAGGCAGCAATTTGACCAAAGCTAAAGATTTAGCAGGGAAAAAAGTAGGCGTTCAACTCGGAAGCATTCAGCAGGAAGCTGTCAAAAAAATGCCCGGTGTGCAACTGGCTGCTCTCAATAGGATTCCTGACATCATTCAAGAAATTAAATCGAACCGCCTCGCGGCAGGAGTGATCGAGGATACTGTTGCTACGGGTTATGCAGCAGCGAACCCCGACTTGGAATTTAACACAATTCCGAATACTGAAGAAAGCGGTTCCGCGATCGCCTTTAACAAAGGTTCGAGATTAGTTCCAGAATTCAACCGAGTCCTCCAACAAATGAAAGCCAGCGGTCAAATTAAGGAACTAGCTACTAAGTGGTTTTCTCGACCGATTCCCCAAGAACCTGCTCAAGCAAATCAGCCTGCGGTAGCGCCCAAGTTCGGGTTAGATTTTGGCAAAATCGTGCCGAGTTTGCCTTATATTTGGTCCGGGATTTGGGTAACGCTAACTTTTACCTTGCTGTCGGCATTTCTCGGATTTATCTGGGGAATCGTCCTGTCTCTATTTAAGATTTCTAGCATTAAACCGCTGTTCTGGTTTGCCACTGCTTACACCTCAATTTTTCGCGGAACACCGCTAATTTTGCAGTTGACTTTAGTTTATTTTGCAACGCCGCAGCTTACGGGCTATAATATATCTGCCCTGCAAGCTGGCGTGATTACTTTTTTTCTCAATTCTGGGGCTTATATTTCCGAAACAATCCGCGCGGGAATTCAAGCCGTAGATAAAGGTCAAAAAGAAGCCGCAGAATCCCTTGGCGTTCCCTACAAACTGATGATGGCCGATATTATCTTGCCGCAGGCGTTGAAAAACATCTTGCCTGCATTGGTGAATGAAAGTATTGCTTTGCTGAAGGATTCAGCTTTAGTTTCAGTAATTGGCGTAGAAGACTTGCTGCGCCGCGCTACAATTGTGGGAGCAGAAAAATATATTTACTTTGAACCTTTGATATTTGTCGGCGCAATTTATTATTTGATGGTGCTTAGTTTAACTTGGGGGGCCAATGTACTCGAACGCAGACTCCAAACTAGCAGTTAAGGTCGATCGCCTGTATAAATCTTTTGGCAATCTTAAGGTTTTGCGCGAGATAACTACTGAGATTCATAAAGGAGAAGTGATTGCCATTATCGGTCCTTCGGGGTGCGGCAAGTCTACTTTTTTGCGGTGTTTGAATTTACTGGAAATTCCGACTTCTGGACACATATACATTGACGGGGTGGATATTACTTTGCCGAAGGTAGATATTATGAAAATCCGCCAGAAAGTAGGGATGGTTTTTCAGCATTTCCACTTGTTTCCGCACATGACTGTGCTGC